>JAHWKK010000019.1 GCA_019347945.1 Acidobacteriota bacterium
AAGCTCTAGAGCTTTGCGAATTCAATCAAGTTAAGTTCCAAGTTCAGACCCGACCCCGTCTTGGCTCCTGTTTCGCACCCGGAGGATCTCGAATCACGAGCCTCCTGCCAACCTCAAACCTCCGGGTGCGCTGCACTCCATAGGGCCTGTCTCCTGAATCCTGGCTCCTGAACCCTGGCTCCGGTTTCGCACCGGGTCGCGGCCGTGAGTGATCGTTCCGATCGTAAGAAGCTGGTCATCGTCGCCAATCGCCAGCCGTACGCGCACGAACGGACCGAGGAGGGGATCACCGTGTCGCGGCCGGCGAGCGGGCTCGTCACCGGTCTCGAGCCGATGGTCGCGGACGTGGCGGGGACGTGGATCGCGCATGGAGGAGGATCGGCGGACCGTGAAGTGAGTCCCGAAGGGGTCGTTCAGGTCCCTCCCGATGATCCGACGTACGAACTGTCCCGGATCTGGCTCTCGGACGAAGAGATCGAAGGCTACTATCAGGGTTTCGCGAACGAAGCGCTATGGCCCCTCTGCCATCTCGTCTATGTGCGGCCTCGCTTTCGCGAGCGCGACTTCACGATCTACAGCGAGGTGAACGAGAAGTTTGCGGAACGGGCTTCGGCAATCGCCGGCGACGATGGGATCGTGCTCGTCCAGGATTACCATTTCGCGCTCGTGCCCGCGGCGCTGCGCCAAAGAAACCCCGATGTGACGATCTCGACGTTCTGGCACATCCCATGGCCTCCTCGGGAGATCTGGAGGATCTGTCCCTGGGCGCGGGAGCTGATCGAAGGGCTGATCGCATCCGACATCATCGGGTTCCACATCGACGAGTACGGCGAGGCGTTTCTCGACTGTGCGGATGATCTCGGTTTCGAGGTCGACCGGGAGGCGCGCGAGGTGCGCGCCGGTGAGCATACGGCGGCGATTCGAACCTATCCGATCAGCGTCGAATGGAGCGAAGACCGCCCCTCGCGGCAGTCAGGGCGCGATCTCGCCGCGGAGCTCGGTCTCGACGGGATGCACATCGCGCTCGGGGTCGACAGGATCGATTACACCAAGGGACTTCCGGAGCGGATCGAGGCGATCGAGCTCTTTCTGGAGAACTACCCCGACTGGCATGGCCGCTGGGTCCACGTGCAGCTAGGCTCGCCGAGCAGGACCGCCCTCGATGAGTACGCCACCGTGACCCGGCGCTTCCACGAAGCGGTCGATCGGGTCAACTCCCGATTTGCGTCGGATGAATGGCGACCGGTCGTTCTGGTCGAAGAAACGCTCTCCCGCGATCAGCTCGACCGTTACTTCGCAATGGCCGACACTGCGATCGTGACGTCCCTTCACGACGGGATGAACCTCGTTGCAAAGGAGTACATCGTTTCCTGTGTCGATGATGCGGGGGCGCTCATTCTCAGCCAGTTCGCCGGCGCCGCCGAGGAGCTCGACGAGGCGATCCAGGTCAACCCGTGGGACACTGTGGAGGTTGCCGGTGCGATCCATGCCGCGGCCGTGATGGGTGATGCCGAGCGCACGAAACGAATGACGGCGCTTCGCAACGTCGTGCGCAATCACACGATCCATGACTGGGCACGGCTTTTACTCCGCGATGCACGCGAAGTTGCAGCGAGGCGCCAGTGACGAAAGTCAGACTGCTGCTCGCAAGCGACTTCGACGGTACCCTCGCTCCCATCGTGCCGGTACCGGAGGATGCGGAGATCGACGAGGATGCGAAGGAGCTCCTGATCCGCGCGTCGCAGATTCCCGGCGTGGTCGTCGCACTTCTTTCGGGCCGCGACCTCGAAGATCTTTACAATCGCTCGGGCGGAATCCGGGCGATTCGCAGCGGGTCGCACGGCCGGGAGATCTCGAGCGAGAAGGGGGAGATGATCCGCACCGAGAACGGGATCGAGTCCCGGCCTCCCGACGAGTGGGTGCGCGATCTGGAGGCGAAGGGATTCCGACTGGAGAAGAAGAAATACGGCGCCGCGCTTCACTGGCGAGGCGTCGAGGGAGCCAGCGAGGCGTCGCCGGAGGTCGAGGCGTTTCGGGAATGGGCCGCCGGCGAAGGCCTGACACTACAGTCCGGAAGGGCAGTGCTGGAGGCGGCGCGTGGAAAAAGATCGAAGCGTGACGTGATCGAAGAGCTGACCGACGCCACGGAAGCCGAGCGGGTCGTCTACGCAGGCGACGATCTCACCGACTTCGGCGCGATCGAATGGGCGGCTGAACGGGGTGGCGGCTATTTCGTTCGGAGCAGCGAGCGAAATGAAACTCCGCGCAACGCGACCGTCGTAAATGGGATTGGCGAACTTCTGGAACACTTCGCGAATGAGCTGAGAGATCTCGAAAAGGAGAAAAGAGGATGAAACGAATGACGAGCATCGGGGCGCTGATCGCGGTTTCGCTGATCGTTGCCTCATGCGGAACCAGCTCGATGAATCCGTTCTCGCGTCCCGCTTCGCGAACGGGGACGTTCAGCGATTTCTTCATGCATGCACCGACCGGGGAGGTCATCGGCGTGGAGCTCCGGATCGTCGAGACTTCGACCGGATATCAGGGAGCGCTGCAGATAGGAAGTGGAACGGCGGGAGGGCTCTCACCGCTGGTCATCGTCGACGTCTATTACGAGGATGAAGATTCACTGTCGTTCACCGTTCCGGCCGATCATGCGTGGGCCGGGCGTTTCGAGGGGAACGTCCGCCGCGACGGGCTGGTCGGCACCTTCACGCTCTCCTCGGGGGAGGATCGCTTCGTCGTCCTCGACCGCGGCAGGAGCTTCTGGGACTGACGTGCCGATTCGAGGGCTCGTTCTCGATCTCGACGGGACGCTGATCGACTCGAACGATCAGCACGCCGAGGCGTGGCAGAAGGCGTTCGCGCACTTCGGGCGGATCCATCCGGTCGATCTCGTCAGAATGCAGATCGGAAAGGGCGGCGATTATCTCGTCCCCGATCTCCTCTCGGCGAAGGAAGTGCGCGAGATCAGTGAGGAGCTGCGGGAGTATCGTTCGCGCCTCTTCCGGGACTCCTATCGCGAGAGCGTCCGTCCGTTTCCGAAAGTCCGGGAGGCGCTCGAGACGTTTCGTGATCACGGCCTCCGGATGGTGCTCGCCAGCTCTTCCAATGAGGAGGATCTCGACTGGTTCGTCGAGCTGCTCGGCATCGCCGATCTGCTCGACGGCCGGACTACCGCGGACGACGTCGACGACCCGAAGCCCGCGCCCGACGTCTTCGAAGCGGCGCTCCGGACGCTCGACATGCCCCCGGAAGAGGTGCTGGTGGTGGGGGATACTCCCTGGGATATCCTCGCCGCTCATCGGAACGGCCTGGCGATCGCCGCGGTGAGGTCGGGCGGCTTTCCCGACGAGACACTCGAAAAGGCGGAGATCATCGTCGACGACATTCACGAGCTCGCCACGCATTGGGAGGATTTGCATGCAACAGTCTGAACGCGCGGAATCAGCCAGAGACCTGCATCGGCGGCTTCTGCTCGTCGATGGTCACTGCGATGCTCCATACCGCCTTCACCGTCACCAGACGGATCTGGGAGAGCGCGACGCCACCGCCCAGGTGACTCTGGAGTCGCTCAGGGAGGGCAATGTCGGCGCGAGCTTCTTCGTCGTCTATGTACCGCCGGTCTATGCCGGGAACGGCGCAGCGCGATTCGCCCGACGACTCTTCGACATCGTCGACAGACAGGTCGACCGCTATGAGGAGGATCTCGCGTTTGCCGACTCGACCGCCGGGATCGAGAAGGCCCGGGCGACGGGACGGACCGCGATTCTGATCGGCGTCGAGGGGGGGCACGCCATCGAGGACTCGCTCGAGGTCCTCGACGAGTTTCACGAACGGGGGGCGCGCTACATGACCCTCACCCACGTCAACAACAACAACTGGGCGGACTCCTCCGGCGAGCCGCCGCGTCACGGCGGGCTGACTTCGTTCGGGCGTGAAGTCGTCCGACGGATGAATCGGATCGGAATGATCGTCGACGTTTCCCACGTCTCCGACGATACGTTCGATCACGTGCTGGAAGAGACCTCGGTTCCGGTCATCGCAAGCCACTCATCGTGTCGGGCTCTCGCCGCGCATCCTCGAAATCTCACCGATCGGATGCTCCGCGATCTCGCGAAGAACGGCGGCGTCTGCATGATCAACTTTTTTACGGGATTTCTCGTTCCGGAAGCCGCAGAGGCCCTGACGAGCTCGAAGAGGAACCGTTCGGGACCGGCCGATGGGGAGTTCGAAGAAGTGGCACGCGACCGGCGCGACTGGGAGGGATTCATCTCCTGGTGGAGAGCCCTCGGGGTGCCGCCTGGCGACGTCGATACGGTGGTCGACCACATCGTTCACGCCGCGTCGATCGCCGGTCTCGATCATGTGGGGATCGGAACCGATTTCGATGGCGTGCCGGGTCTGCCGGCCGGTCTCGAGACGCCCCACGGTCTGGTATCTCTGACCGAGCGCCTGCTCGCCCGCGACTTCCGGGAAGAGGAGATTCGCGCGATTTACGGGAGCAATTTCATGCGGGTCTTCGGGCAGATCGAATCCGCCGCGCGTCCCTGACACGGAGAGTCGGATCGCTTGCTCTCGCAACTTGCAAACACTCCTCAATCCTGAGCAATTGACCGGCGCGTTTCGACGGCGAAGCGGACATGACACCCGTGAGTGCAGAAACAACCGCACTCGCGTACTCAAACCGACGTCATCCTGAGCGGGCGGTCGGGCGGGCAGGCGAAGGACCTCGCAGGTTGGGACATCAGACCAAGCGAAGCGCTGCAAAGGGTCGACTCCTCGGCAGTTCAGGATGACCTCGGGTCTCGTTTCGGAGATCCTGTTGCTTCGGAGGCGGCGATTCGGTAATCCGAAGACCTCGTTCAGTCTGCTGGTGCCCGGGGTGGCGAGAGGGGGATCAGTTGCCCGGATCTTCGGATTTTTGTTTTACGGAAACCCCACGTCTGGCAGGCGTCAATTTCGCACGTCGAATCGGTGTTGCCCGACCTTCGTCATCCTGACGACTGCAGAACTGGGGATCGATCCTGACGGTGTACGGCCTGCAGGTGACCCTTTTCAGCCAGAAGTCATCGAGCGCGAAGGCCGATTCAAAAAAATCTGACCGATGCGAAAGGAAAGATGATGAAGAGAATTTGCTTGATACTGATGGTTCTGGTGATGGCGGTTCCCGCCTTCGCTCAGGAGTTCACGGCGACCCTGACCGGTGCAGCGGAAGTCGGTGGTGGTGATCCGGACGGCTTCGGTAGGGCGAACATCGTGATTGAAGGTACAACGATTCATTTCGAGCTCTTCGTGCTGTACATCGAACCGCCGACGATGGCGCACATTCACGAGGGCCCAGCCGGGGTGAACGGACCGATCGTGGTCGACTTCATGCCGAACTTCGACGGATCGACTGCGACCGGCTCGGTGACGGCCAGCCAGAGCGTCATCGACAGGATCCTCGCAAATCCGTCCAGTTTCTACGTCAACGTTCACAATGTGCCCTTTCCGGGCGGCGCGATCAGGGGACAGCTCGAAGGCGGCGTCAGTGAGACGCTGATCTTCCCCATCGTCGGAAGCACCGAGGGTGTGAACAACACGCGGTTCGTCACGGATCTCAGGATCGTCAACCCGACAGATTCACCGGTCGCTGTGACGATTGAAATGTTTGAAGCCAGCTCTGATGGAATCCCTGTCCCGACTGCCACGGAGAACATCACGATTCTGCCGAATGTGCAGGCTGCTTTCGACGATGTCACCGGAGATTTCCTCGGACAGCCCGGAAAAGCGGGAGCGCTCGTTCTCCACGCCGATGGCGACATCGCCGCCCACGTTCGCGTGATCAACGATCAGCGGGGGATCAACGAGGGAACCGCCGGCATCTCGCTTCGAGGCCAGGCTCCATCGGAAGCGAAGACCAGCGGAGTTCTGCCGCTTCTCTCGCAGGCTTCTGCGGCTGATCGCGGGTTGGGTCTCGGTTTCCGGACGAACATCGGCTTCTACAATCCGGCTGATACATCCGGGCAGATCAGATTCACGGCGCATGCGGCGAATGGCACGATGATCGGCACCGCAGTCGTCGAGGTCGGGCCCTACCAGCAGACGCAGAAAGGGGTGTTCGACATGATCGACACGGTGATGGAGGGCAACCGCGTCCAGGACGACTTCTACGTCATCTGGGAGGCCAGCACGCCGGTATTCGTGTACGGAACGACCGTTGACAATACGACGGGCGATTCGGTTTTCGTAGACTGATCGCAATCTCGCGGCGGCGGCCGAGCCGGCCGTCGCCGCTTGCGGGTTGGAGGTTGGAGGTTTGAAGTTTGAGGTCAAAGCACGTGCTCGCGAGATCAATCATCACCGGGAGAGCGCGGCGCCTGCCGGGTCGGGACCACGCGACCTGGATCCTGTCCCCAGGTCCCAACCTTCTCCATCCGCCCCGGACGGTCACGTCGCTCAGTACCCGGGCCCCATCAGAAGAGTTCAGAAGGGCGAGTAGCTGAGACTCAGGCTCGACTCCGGTGGCGGAGCGGCCGAGATTCCGGAGGTGGCTCTCGCGAACCCGAACATTCGTCATCCTGAGCAAGTGACCGGCGCCTTGCGACGGTGAATCGGATATGACACCCGTGAGTGCAGAAACAACCGAACTCGCGTACTCAAACCAACGTCATCCTGAGCGGGCGGTCGGGCGGGCAGGCGAAGGACCTCGCAGGTTGGGACATCAGCCCAAGCGAAGCGCTGCAGGAGGGTCGAAGTCCAACAATTTCATGGCCGTTTCATCCTGAGCCGCCGAAGGACGGCGAAGGATCTGGTCGGGGGCTCGTGAACGCAGAGGCGCGCGAGGGCATCACGCGGATTCACGACCCGCCCCCAGATTCTTCGCCCGCGCTCCGCCGGGCTCAGAATGACGAGTGTTGTGTTTGCGCGAAGCGGCGAGTTTGTCGGGACTGGACCGGTTGTCGGACAGGTCGGACTCCTCGAACCTCCAACCTCCGTCTTTACATCGAATTTACATTGACCGACTTTCCCTTCACAGGCGCTTTCTAGAATCGGCGTGTGCTGAAGACAAACGAACCCGCAGGCGAGCGTGTCGAAGGAAGACGTTCGCCGGTCTCGGGACCGGGCAGGTCATTGAGCGGCGATATAGAATCCCGGCGCATGCAGGGTTCGGCCAGGGCAATCAGACGGTTCGCGTTGCTGGCGGCATTCGTTTCCCTTCCCGCGTTTGCCCAGGACGACGACGCTGCGGTCGAGCGGCTGAAAAACGAGCTCGAGAAGCTGAAAATCTCCGGCTATCTGCAGTCGGAGTATCTGACCAGAGACGAGGGGGTCGACGAATTCCGGGTTCGACGAGGACGCCTCAAGTTCACCTACCGGGCAAACGACTATGCGAGCTTCGTGATCCAGCCTGATTTTTCATCCGCAGGAGTCAGCGTGAAAGATGCGTATCTGGAGGTGACCGAGGACTGGACCGGCTGGGACAACACGCTGACTGCCGGGCAGTTCAAATGGCCGTTTGGCTTCGAGGTGCTCCAGTCCTCGAGCAATCGCGAGGTTCCGGAGCGCGCGCGGGTCATCCGGGAGCTGTTTCCCGGCGAGCGCGACCGGGGCATGATGTTCTCCGGAGAGATTCCGGGGGGACGTTACGACTACCGGATCGGGGTCTTCAATGGAAACGGGACGTCCGATTCAGAGGAGGTAGACTCGGCAAAAGACATCGTAGGGCGTTTTGGCGTCGGCTTCGGAGCGGTTCGCGGGGGAGTTTCCGGCTACCAGGGGGAAAGCAACGGCATGGACAAGACGCGCGCCGGTTTCGACGTTCAATGGGACACGCCGCTACCGGGTGTCGAGTTGAGGGCCGAGTGGATGACCGGTGAGGAAGAGGGAGCCGATGTCGACGGGTGGTACACCTATGCGATCTGGGATTTCACCGAACGGCAGACTCTCACCGTCCGAGTCGATGAGTACGACGACGAGATCGAGGCGATTACGACATTCGTAGGGGCGTACTCGTACGAGGTGACTTCGAACACGAAACTGATGGTTGCGCTCGAGCATCCCGACGAGGGAGGCGATGTCGGGACGCTGAGGTTTCAATACAAGTTCTGATGAACGCGGCCAAAGGGCCGCGGAGGAGATCCGATGAGACGGTTTCAGGGTATTTTTGCAGCGTTCTTCGCAGTCATTGCGTTGGCGGGTTGTGGAGGGGGCGAATCCGCGACCGGCGACAGCGCCGCAGCGGGGGGCGCCTCGGGCGAGATCAGCCTCGACGGCTCGAGCACGGTTTTCCCGATCACCGAAGCGATCGCCGAGGAGTTCAGAAGGAACCATCCCGGAGCGCGGGTCTCGATCGGGGTGTCGGGTACGGGTGGTGGATTCAAGAAGTTCTGTGCCGGAGAGACCGACATCCAGAACGCCTCGCGCATCATCAAGGAATCCGAGATCGCAGCATGCGCGGAGGCGGGGATCGAGTGGATCGAGCTTCCGGTGGCCTACGATGGGCTTGCCGTCGTTGTGAATCCGGAGAACGACTGGGTGAATATGATTACGGTCGAGGAGCTCAGGACGATATGGGAGCCGGCCGCGCAGGGAGAGATCATGCGGTGGAGCGACGTCCGTCCCGGCTGGCCGGACACGGAGCTTCATCTTTACGGTCCTGGAGTCGATTCGGGGACCTTCGATTACTTCACCCTGGCAATCAACGGAGAAGAGGGAGCGAGTCGCGGCGACTTCACGGCCAGCGAGGACGACAACGTGCTCGTCCAGGGGATCGCGAACGACCGGAACGCGCTCGGGTTCTTCGGATTCGCCTATTACGATGAGAACAGGAGCCGGCTGAAGATCGTCCCCGTCGATGACGGCGATGCGAGCAACGGCGCTGGCGCGATCGTTCCCTCCATCGACACGGTGCGCAACTCGACATACCAACCGCTTTCCCGGCCAATCTTCATTTATGTTCGAAAAGATGCGCTGGAAGAGCCGGTCGTTGCCGAGTTCATCGATTTCTATCTCGAAAATGCGGAGGATCTGGTAGGAGAGGTCGGCTACATACCGCTTCCGGCCAATGCATACAGGATGGCGCAGGCCAGGGTGGACGACCGGATAACCGGCTCGATGTTCGAGGACGCTGGCTCGCAAGTGGGTGTCTCGATCGAAGACCTGCTCAACGTCGAATCCCGGTCCGCTGCGCCAGACCGGCCGGCCGAAACGACGACGACCGAGTAGATCGTTCGCTGATGGAGAGAAGCCAGTTCGAGACTTCACTGAGCGTGCCGCAGGCGCCCAGCGAGCGTGCCGCTCACGTCATTCTGTTCATCTGCGGATTCGTTTCCGTTCTGACGACGATCGGGATCGTTTTGATTCTGGCCTGGGAGTCCTTCCAGTTTTTCCAGGTCGTGCCGCTTCGCGATTTTCTCTTCGATACGCAGTGGACGCCGCTGTTCAGCGAAAAGCACTTCGGGATCGCGGCGCTTCTTTCGGGGACGCTGCTGACGACGGTGATCGCGATCCTGGTCGCGCTTCCGCTCGGGCTGTCGGCGGCGGTGTTCCTGAGCGAGTTCGCGCACGAGAAGGTCCGACGGGTTCTGAAGCCTGCCCTCGAGGTCCTGGCGGGGATCCCGACGGTCGTGTACGGCTACTTCGCCCTCACCTTCGTCACTCCGATTCTCCAGAAGATCGTGCCCAATCTCTCCGGATTCAATGCATTGAGCCCGGGGATCGTGATGGGAGTGATGATCGTGCCGATCATCGCTTCGCTGAGCGAGGATGCGATCTATTCAGTCCCCCGGAGCATTCGTGAAGGGGGATGGGCGCTCGGTTCGGCGAGGCTTGCGACGATCATCAGAGTGGTCATACCTTCTGCCTATTCGGGCATCGCGGCATCGGTGATTCTCGGCTTCTCGCGCGCGATCGGGGAGACGATGATCGTGACGATCGCCGCCGGCCTGCAGCCGCGGCTCACCTTCGATCCGAGGGTTCCGATCGAGACGATGACCGCTTACATCGTTCAGGTGTCGATGGGGGACACACCTTCCGGAACGCTCGAGTACAAGACGATCTTCGCGGTCGGGATGGCGCTTTTCCTCCTGACGCTCGTGCTGAATCTGATCTCGTTCGCGCTGAGGCGAAGGGTCATGAAGGGGAGCGGATGAGCGAGCCGGTGATGACACCTCTGCTCGAAGACGACATCAACCTGATCGAGGATCCGGATCTGGTCGCGCGATCGCTCGACGAGCGCATCGAAACAGCGTTCAAGGCGATCTGTTTTCTCGCGCTCCTGCTCCCGCTGATGCTGCTCGCGGTCCTCTTCGGTGACGTCATGCTCGACGCGATTCCACGGCTCAGCCTCGATTTCATTCGAAACTTCCCGTCGAGGCTTCCGATCCGCGCCGGAATTCTCCCCGCGCTCGTCGGGAGCGCCTGGCTCATGGTGCTGACCGCGGCGATCGCGATTCCTCTCGGAGTCGGCGCGGCACTCTATCTGGAGGAGTATGCCCGGCCGGGTACCCTGACCTCGATCATCGAGATCAACATCGGCAACCTCGCGGGCGTCCCCTCGATCATCTACGGTCTGCTGGGGCTCGAGCTGTTCGTTCGGGTCATGCAGATGGGGCGGAGTCTGCTCGCTGGTGCGGCGACGCTCGCTCTCCTGGTACTTCCGGTCGTGATCATGTCGTCCCGCGAGGCGTTGCGAACGGTTCCGAACCCGCTTCGGGAAGCCGCGTGGGGCCTCGGTGCCGACCGGTGGCAGACGCTTCGCCGGGTGATTCTTCCGATGTCGGTCCCGGGCATCCTGACGGGCATCATCCTCAGTCTCGCCAGGGCGATCGGGGAAACGGCGCCTCTGATTGCTCTCGGAGCGATCACCTACATCGATTACCTCCCCGACTCGGTACGAAGCAAGTTCACCGCATTGCCGATCCAGATCTTCAACTGGGTTTCACGACCCGACCCGGAGTTTCATCTGAATGCAGCCGCCGGCATCGTCGTGCTTCTCGCGTTGATGCTGTCGATGAACGGAATCGCGATCTGGTTAAGGATCCGCCTCCAGAAACGAGCGAACTGGTGAGAGGAGCCCGATGATCGAGACTTTGAGCGAAAACACGGCGCTCGCCGAGCCCGGAGATAGAATGGAAACGATGGACGGGACCGCGCAGGCTGAGGAGATCAGTCCACAAACCCCGATCAAGCTGAGAACCGAAGGTCTCCGCGCCTGGTATGGCGATACGGAGGCGGTCAGGGGAATCGACCTCGAATTCGAGCAGAACTCGGTGATGGCGATCATCGGACCATCGGGTTGTGGGAAGTCGACCTTCATCCGCTGCCTCAACCGGATGCACGAGGTCGTGCCGGGGGCCCGAGTCGAGGGGAGGGTGCTGGTCGACGGGTACGACATCTACTCCCCGAAGGTGAACCCGGTGCGGGTGCGCCGGCACATCGGAATGGTGTTCCAGAAGCCGAATCCGTTTCCGACGATGTCGATTCGTGACAACGTGCTCGCGGGTCTGAAGCTCCAGGGAATCCGGGTATCCAACCCCGACGAGCTCGTCGAGGGGGCATTGTCGCGGGCGGCATTGTGGGACGAGGTGAAGGACGATCTTGACCGCTCGGGGATGAGCCTTTCGGGCGGCCAGCAGCAGCGTTTGTGCATTGCCCGGGCCCTGGCGCTCGAGCCGGAAATCATTCTGATGGACGAGCCGGCCTCGGCGCTCGACCCGATCGCCACGCAGAAGATCGAGGAGCTGATCTACGAGCTCAAAAACAACTACACGATCATCATCGTGACCCACAACATGCAGCAGGCAGCGCGGGTTTCGGACAGGACTGCGTTTCTTATGCTCGGCGAGCTGATCGAGTGTGACGAGACGCGCCAGATTTTCATGAAGCCTCGTAAGCGAATCACAGAGGATTACGTGACCGGGAGATTCGGTTGATTTCTGACGAGAGGGAGGGGGAGAGGATGAACAGGCATTTCGACCGTGACATACAGCGGCTGACGGAAAAGCTGCTCCGGCTGGGAGCGATGGTCGAGGATTCGATTCGTGACTCGATCACGGCACTGCTCGAAAGAGACAGCGACCTGGCGGAAGCGGTGATCAAGCGTGACAAGGAAATCGACGCTCTCGAGCTCGAGATCGACCAGGCGGTGCTGGAGCTCATCGCGACGATGCAGCCTGCCGCGGTCGACCTTCGATTCGTCGCCGCCATCATGAAGATCACGCCGGATCTCGAGCGGATCGGCGATCTCGCGCAGGACGTTTGTGAACGGGCCATCGAGCTCAATCGTGAGCCTCCGCTCAAGCGGCTCAGCGAGCTGGAGACTCTGGCGAGAACGGCGCAGGAAATGGTCCGGCAGGCGCTCGACGCATTCGTCAACCGCGATGCGGTCATGGCGAGAGAAGTGATTGCGAGAGACGACCTGGTGGATCACCTTACCGAGCAATCGTTCCGGGAGCTGCTCACTTACATGGCAGAGAGCTCCGACTACATCGGCCGGGCGATCCGGCTGACGTTCATCGGAAAGTACTTCGAGCGAATGGCCGACGGTGCGACGAATCTGTGCGAGATGGTGGTCTATCTCGTCGAAGGGAACGTGATCAAGCACGCGAAGCTCGCCGAGGCGCGTCGCTGAGATGCGCGTCGCTCTGATCGAGGACGATCGTGACATTGCGTACACGATCAGTCTCAATCTGGAGCGAGAAGGCTGGACGGTCGATCATTACACTAACGGCCAGGAAGGACTGGTTGCAGTCGAGCGAGCGGGGTACGACTTTCTGATCCTCGATCTGAACCTTCCCGACCTGGACGGTTTCACGATCTGCCGTGAGATTCGGCGTGGAGCCTCGACGCGCGATCTTCCCATTCTCATGCTGACCGCTCGAACCTCGGAGCGCGACCGGATCACGGGTCTGGAGCTCGGGGCCGACGACTATCTGATGAAGCCCTTCTCGCCGCGCGAGCTGATCGCCCGGGTGAAGGCGATCCGGCGCCGCAGCGACGGCTACGGGACCGAAGCGGCGGTCTACGAAGACAGAACCCTGCGGGTCGATCACGCTACGTTCCGGGTCAACGTCGAGGGGGAAGAGGTCCATCTGGCCCGCAAGGAGCTCGAGCTGCTCTGGTTGCTGATCCGGAACCGGCCGACGGTCGTTTCGAGGGATCGAATTCTGTCCGAGGTGTGGCAGATGGCGGACGACGTGGAGACGCGAACGGTCGATGCCCATGTCCGGAATCTGAGGAAAAAGATCGGGAAGAATCGGATCGGAACCGTCATCGGTTTTGGATACCGGTTCGAGGCGGATCCTCCCGAGAAACGGCTCTGAGCGCCCGTTGAGAGAGCTCGTCGTCGCCCTTCTGATCGCGGTTGCAGCAACGATCGTCGTCTGCGTTCCGGTCTTCGCTATGATCCGAATGGAAGATCGCGGCGCGGCGTTCCTCCTCGTATCGTCGGGGATGCTATTTGCGACTCTCTCCGCGCTTGCGATTGAGCGACGGCGCGCGACAGGGGCGAAGAGAAAAGTCGAGGATGAAGTGCGGGAAGTGCACGATCTTCTCCTCGACGATGCGTCCAACCCGACGGCAGTCTGGCCCTCGCTGACCGATCCGGCCGTCAGCGAGCTGGCCGAGCTCGTCGTGGAACGCCAGCTCGAGCTGACGGCGAGAAAGGACACGCTCGCCGGGATACTCGATGGGTTTGGCGAAGGAATTCTGGCAATCGATTCGAATGAGACGATCACGCTGGCGAATCAGCGATTGTTCGAGCTGTTCGACATCCGGACGGAGATCGTCGGACGCAAATACTACGAAGCAGTTCGCGACGTCCGGGTCAGAGACGTCGTGAAACAGGCGCTCGGAGGCTCCCCGGCGAGCGCGCGAATCCCGGTCATGTTCGGCTCGGAGCAGAGGACGTTGCAGTTGCGAGGGGCGCCGACGAGACGGGGAGACGCGGTTGCGCTCTTCGTCGACATCACCGAGCTCGAACGTCTCTCGAGAATCCGGCGGGACTTCATCGCCGACTTCTCGCACGAGGTCCGGACTCCGCTGACTGCGCTTCGGTCGTCGATGGAGACACTAGAGGAGGGGGGCCTCGAGCCCTCGCAGGAAAGCGAGTTGCGCCAGATCATGCTGAGGCAGCTCGCGCGTCTCGAGAAGCTCGTCTCGGGTCTGTCCGAGCTCAGGACCCTCGAGTCGGGAGAGGTGAAGCTGAAGCGCGAAGAGGTGGACATGGTCGCTCTTCTCGAGGGTCTCCGCAGGGATTTCGATACACGGGCGATCGAGGCGGGCGTGAAAATCAATCTCGACAGCATCGGCGAGACCGTCGTTCTGGGAGATCGGATCCGGCTCGAGCAGGTCTTCTCGAACCTGATCGACAACGCTCTTCGCCATGCGACCGACACCGAAACACTCCAACTGAATGTCGCGAACGAAGGGGATTTTGTCGTCGTCCGGGTGATCGATCAGGGTCCCGGCATTTCGCCCGCGGACCGCGAACGGATCTTCAATCGCTTCTATCGGATCGACAAGAGCCGCGAGAGTGGAGGTACCGGGCTCGGACTCGCCATCGTCAGGCATCTGGTGCTGTTACACGGCGGCTCGATCCGGGTCGAACCGGGCGAGCCGGACGGCTCCATCTTCGTCGTCTCCCTCCCTTCGGCCTGATGGCCGGTTGCCGGTCGCCGGTTGCCGGTTGCCGGTGTGCCAGTTGTCGGTTGCCCACCGCCACGAGCTTGCGTGATGTCCAGCATCACCGGGAGGGCGAAGCTCCTGCTGAGCCGCCCCGTCGCGTGCCACCGAAATGTCACCTGAGGACCATTCTGTCTCGGCCCGCTCTCGATCTTTGCAATTGAACGAACTTTCCGCCATTCCATGACGGTGCGGCTCGGCAGGAGCCTCGCCCTCCCGGGGGTGATGTTTGATCCTGCGAGGTCGCGGCTCCCTGCACGATCCCCCGCGGCGACTCGCAACTGTTGATTGGAGCGCCAACACACAGCCGGACACCCCGCCGAAAACTGCTGGACACGATGGTTTCGACCTCCGTATCTGAACGAGATGGAGCAGCCTGCCGCGCAGAATCCGGACGAGTCGCGAGCTCATCGGACGATCCTCCTCGCGCTGAGCCTCGCACTGCTGCTCGGCTACTTCTTCTATCTCTATACGAAGTCGTCCTACGCTGCGGGTGGCGCCGATTCGTCGGGCTACATGAATGTGGCTCTTCAGATGATGCGAGGGGATCCTGTTCGCGACCGGCAGCCCGAGATCGCCGGGATCCCGACGTCCTCCGAAGCATATCGACCTCTCGGATTCATCGAAGGCCCGCGGGCCGGAACGCTCGCCCCGTACTATCCGACGGGCCTTCCCCTCGCCATCGTCGCGCTCGTCGGTGTCACTGGCGAGTGGTCGGCCGCCGCGCTGGTCAACCCGATGTTTGCGACTCTCTCGCTGGCGGTGATGTTTCTTCTCGGCCGGGAGCTCGGCCTGTCTCGCGCACTCGCAGCAGCGGGCTCCGCGATCCTCGGACTCTTTCCCGCCTGGATCTTTCATTCGGTCCAGCTCATGAGCGACGTCGCCGCCGCGTTCTGGGTGATGCTCACGATTCTCGCCGTACTGAAGTCGACCAGACACGCCGCCTGGGCGGCTCTCGGGGGTTTCGCGTTTTCAATGGCCATCGCCACGAGGCCTACGAATGCACTCGCCATACTGGCGATCGCGGTGATCTTCCCGCTTTCGGGCAAAGCCGTCCTGGCATTCCTCGCGGGCGGAACACCGGTCGGCCTCTTCGTCGGATGGTGGAACGTCAGGGCTTACGGGCGCGCGATCACGACGGGATACGCGGGATTCGAGAATGACTTTGCGCTTCATTACTTCGAGGATCGCTTCACTCACTTCCTGCAGTGGATATCCCGCCCGGCAAGCCCCCTTCTCATCGGAGGATGGGCCCTCGTGCCTCTGCTCAGAGACGTCGGGCTCAGGCGCCGGATCCTCCTGATTGTCTGGTTTGGAAGCTACTTTCTCTTTTACTGCTTCTACCTCTTCTACGACGCCTGGTGGTACACGCGATTTCTTCTTCCCGGGATGCCGGCCCTGATCGTCGGGATGCTGCTCGTGATTCAGCGGGCTCTCGATTCGATACGCGATCGCTCGCTTGACGCGCGAGTGGTACGGGCGCTCGTGACCATGATTCTCGCCGGGATCGTCGTGAACGAGATCGACTGGAGCTCGGAACTGCACGCGCGAGAGATCGGGAGAAACGAGAACGCTTACCCTGAGGCGATTTCGCGATTTCGATCGAGTCTGCCTGACGACGCGGTGGTTCTTTCGATGCAGACCAGCGGAGCGTTCGCCTTCTACGGAGGCCGCACGCTTCGATGGGATCTTCTCTACGACCAGGACCTCGAGCGCCTCCACGCAGCCAGCCGGCGCGGAGATCTCCGCCTGTACGCGGTGCTCTTCGAGCACGAGATCGAGCCTGCCCGCGAGAAGATCGGCGGTCACTGGATGCGTCTCGGAAATCATCGTCACATCTCGTTGTGGCGAATCCTTTCGACGAGCGGGGAGTGGTGAGGGTCATTCGCAGGCGGTGGTGAACTGGTTTTGCTGCACGCACTCGAGGCGGGCAGGATATGGGGCGCAAGGGTGCGCCGCCATGGGACAGATTCGAGGAAGTCGACGCCATGGACTGCGGCGCACCTCTGCGCCGCCTTCAACGCAACGCCCCGGAGTGCGGCGCACCCTGCGCCGCATTTCTTCATCCCTCTTCATCCGTCAGATCATCGAGAGTCGGTTCGTAAAGGTCACCTGCGTTCAAACGGCCGATGCGAGTGACCAGTCGCCAGTGGCCGGTTGCCAGCTGCCACGAGCTTGCGTGATGTCCAGCATCACCGGGAGGGCGAGGCGCCTGCCGAGCCGCCCCGTCGCGTTCCACCGAAATGTCACCTGAGAACCATTCTGTCTCGGCCCGATCTCGATCCTTTCACTGAACGAACTTTCCGCCATCCATGACGGTGCGGCTCGGCAGGAGCCTCGCCCTCCCGGTCGGTGATGTTTGATCCCGCGAGGTCGCGGTTCGCCGAACATTCCCGCGGCGATTCGCAACTGTTGATACGCGAAGCAACACGAGCGAATGTCGACTCTCGCGAGATTCAAACCGACGTCATCCTGAGCGGGCGGCCGGGCGGGCAGGCGAAGGACCTCGCAGGTTGGTACAGTCAGACCCAGCGAAGCGCCGACCCAACATCCCCCTACTCACCGGCAACCGGCCACCGACCACCGGCAAACTCCGCCTTTCCGATAAGCTTCATGGAGGAGGTGCTCGCTTGAAGACGATCTGGAAAGTCCTGCCGCTTCTCTTGTTCGCTGCAACCGCTCTCGCGCAGCCGCTCACCATCGTCCGGGCCGATCGCTACGTCGACGTCGAGCGCGGGCGATACGTCTCCCCCGCCGTGATCGTCGTGCTCGACGGAAAGATCGAGTCGGTCAATCCCCGATCTGTTCCGGCGGGAGCGACCGAGCTCGATCTTTCGGGAAAAACGCTCCTTCCCGGCCTCATCGATTCGCACACGCATCTGACCTACGACATCGGTGGCGACTGGCTTACTCGTGCGGTGAAGGAGACGGCTGCCGATGAGGCGATTCGAGGCGTGCGCAACGCGAAGGTCACACTCGACTCCGGATTCACCACCGTCCGGAATGTCGGGTCCGGGGGTTTCGCCGACATTGCGCTGATGCGGGGGATCGAACGAGGATTGGTCGAGGGACCGCGAATCATCGCGGCAGGTCACTCGATCAGCATCACGGGAGGCCATTGCGACGCGACCGGCTGGGCGCCCGGGATCCTCGAGGGCGGACCGGAGAGCGGCATCGCCGACGGAGCCGACGAAGCTCTTGCCGCCGCGAGGTATCAGATCAAGCACGGCGCTAAGGTGATCAAGATCTGCGCGACTGCGGGCGTGCTCTCGTTCGAGGAGAGCGTTGGCGCTCAGCAGATGACGGACGAAGAGATGCGGGCCGTGGTCGAAGAGGCCGCGCGACACGAGCTGAAGGTCGCGGCGCACGCCCACGGGACCGAAGGAATCAAGGCGGCGATCCGCGCGGGGGTCGCATCGATCGAGCACGGTTCACTTATCGACGACGAAGCGATGCGGATGATGAAGGAACGACGGGTGTTCCTCGTCCCCACGACTTACCTCGTGGATGCGCTCGAGCTCGATGCGCTGCCGCCGCTGCTCCGTCGCAAGGCGGAATTCGTTCTTCCCGAGGCGCGAAAGCGGCTGCGCGAGGCGATTGCGGCGGAGGTGCCGATCGCCTTCGGTACCGACTCGGCCGTCTATCCCCACGGTGATAACGCGAAAGAACTGGGCGTTCTCGTCGATCTCGGGATGACGCCCGCGCAGGCGCTGCGAACCGCGACTCTGAACGCTGCGGAGCTCCTCGGTGTGGACGACCGCGCCACGATCGCGCCGGGGAAGCTCGCGGACATGATCGCGGTCGATGGCGATCCTCTCCGCGACGTTAGCGTGCTCGAGGATGTGGACTGGGTGATGAAGGGCGGCACGGTCTATTTCGACGAACGTGAGTGATGGCGGAGACGAAATTGCGGCGGCGAAGGCGGCGGCAATGCATGCTCTCAACTACCGGTTCCGCAGCGAGACGGAACTGCGGCGGCGACTCCTCAAGAAGGGGCATTCGAAGGGCGCCGTCGAACGGGTGATCGACGAGCTGCGAGCGGAAGGGTGGCTCGACGATCAGCGATTCGCGGACGAGATGGTCCGCTCGGCCGGCAGGCGGTGGGGACCGCGCCGGCTTCAGCGCAAGCTCGGCGAGCTCGGCGTCGACCGGGAGACGATCGCGCGCGCGATCGACGAGGTTCCCGACGAGGAGAAAAACGCCCTGCTCGAAGCGATGATCGAGAAGAAGCTCGACGAGATGGAACGGCGCAACCTCGACGCGGAGTCGGCAAAACGGCGGCTCGCATCGTTCCTCGAACGGCGGGGGTTCGAGGCGTCCGTCATACGCGATCGGATCTTTTCGATCGACTGGGCGGGGCGATTCGGGGGAAATGACCCTCCCGACGAGCCGGTTTGATCCGTAAACATCCCGATTCAGGCGGGATGCTGAAAAAAGGGAGCCGATGAAAGCGAGCGACGTCAGAGAAAAGTTCCTCAGCTACTTCGAGGAGCGGGGTCACGAACGGGTCGAGAGCTCGTCGCTGATTCCCGGCGGCGATGCCACCCTGCTCTTCACCAACGCCGGGATGAACCAGTTCAAGGACGTCTTCCTCGGCCGGGAGGAGCGCGATTACGAGCGCGCCGCGTCGTCGCAGAAATGTGTCCGCGCGGGTGGAAAGCACAACGACCTCGAGAACGTGGGCCGCACCGCCCGACACCACACTTTCTTCGAGATGCTCGGCAACTTCTCCTTCGGCGATTACTTCAAGAAGGATGCGGTCGAATTCGCCTGGGATCTGATCGTCAACGAGCTCGGGCTCGATCCGGAGCGCCTCTGGTTCACCGTCTTCGAGGGGGACGCCGAAGTCGGGGCCGACGAGGAAGCCGAGCGGATGTGGATCGAGGCCGGCGCGAAACCGGAGCGCGTGCTCCGCTTCGGACGGAAGGACAACTTCTGGCAGATGGGCGATACCGGCCCCTGCGGCCCCTGTTCCGAGATTCACTACTACCGCGGTGCCGACATGTCGAAGAACACCGTGGATCTCGTCAACGGTGAAGGGGACGACACGCTCGAGATCTGGAACCTCGTCTTCATGCAGTACGACCGCGACTCCAGCGGCACGTTGACTCCGCTTCCCGCCCCCTCGGTCGATACGGGCGCCGGGCTCGAGCGGCTCGCCTCGATTCTGCAGAACGTTCCGACCAATTACGACACCGATCTCTTCACGCCGGTGATGAGGAGGATCGAGAAGATTTCGGGCCACGAGTACGGAGGCTCGTTCGAATCGGAGCAGGACACGGCGGTTCGCGTTCTCTGCGATCACGCGCGCGCCTCGGCGTTTCTGATTGCTGACGGAGTGCTCCCTTCCCCCGAGGGACGTAGCTACGTGTTGCGGCGAATCATCCGGCGGGCGATCCGGTTCGGCCGGAAGCTTCCGGAACCGGTCGTGCTCAGCCAGCTTCTCGATCCGGTGATCGAGGCGATGGGGGAGCAGTATCCGAATCTGATCGAACGAAAGAGCGTGATCACGAAGACTCTCGAAGCCGAGGAGGAGCGCTTCGGCAGAACGCTGAGCGTCGGAATGGAGCGGGTCGGCGACGTGCTCGACGCGCTTCGCCAGCGGGGCGAGCGCGTCCTCGGAGGCGCCGAGGTCTTCCGGCTTTACGACACTTGGGGGATTCCGATCGAGCTGATCCGGGAGCTGGGCGAGGAGGAAGGCGTCACGATCGACGAAGCCGGTTACGAAGAGCAGATGGCCTCGCAGCGAGAGCGCGCGAAGGCCGCGTCGAAGTTCCGCAGCGAGGACGTCGAGGTTTTCGCCGAGATTGCCGAGCGGGTCGGCGAGATCACCTTCGTCGGCTACGACGACTACGTCGACGTGGAAACGAAAATCGAGGCGCTCGTCATGGATGGCGAGGAAGTCGACCGGATCCCCGCAGGAAAGTCGGGGCACGTCGTGCTCAATCCGACGCCGTTTTACGCGGAGGCTGGCGGCCAGATCGGCGACACCGGAACACTCGTGTTCCCGGGGGGCAATGCCGAGGTGCGGGACACGATCAGGCCGGTCGGTGATCTGGTGACCTCGATCGTGACGGTGACCGACGGCGAACTGAAGAAGGGAGCGAGCGTCGTCGCGAGCGTGCCGCGACCGGTACGGCGCGCAACGACGTCGAATCACACGGCTACGCATCTGCTTCATCAGGCGCTCAAGGACGTGCTGGGTGAGACGGTGCAGCAGGCCGGATCGCTCGTCGCGCCCGACCGGCTGCGGTTCGATTACAGCTGGAACAAGCCGCTCACCGAAGACCAGATTCGGCAGGTCGAGGACATCGTCAACGAGCGGATCCGCGAGAACCTCGACGTCGGCAAGCGGGTGGTACCGATCGACGAGGCGCGATCGCTCGGTGCCGTCGCGATGTTCGGCGAAAAGTACGGGGACATGGTCCGGATCGTGTCGGCTGGCGATTACTCGCTCGAGTTCTGCGGAGGGTGCCACGTCAACCGGACGGGCGACATCGGAGTGTTCAAGATCGTGTCCGATCGTTCCCTCGCCTCGGGGGTGCGCCGGATGGAGGCCGTGACCGGTCCCGGTGCGGTCGAGTACATCCGCGAGCTCGAGTCGGGCATGCGTGCGGCGCAGAGCGCGCTCAACGTCGGGATGGGTGAGGTCCCGAGGACGATCGAGCAGGTGCAGACTCGCCAGCGTGAGCTCGAGCGCGAGGTGCGCGATCTTCGGATGAAGCTCGCGGCAGCGGGAGCAGGTGCGACGTCATCGTCCGATGAGGGGATCGTCGAGGTCGCGGGACTGCAGCTCATCGTCCGGCGCGCGGACGAGGTCCAGGGTGGCGATCTCCGCAACCTCGCCGACACGCTTCGAAAGAAAATCGATCGAGGAGTGGTCGTGATCGGCAGCGCGCACAAGAAGAAGGCGACGCTGCTGGTGGCCGTGACGTCGAACGTGAGCGAATCACTCTCGGCAAAGGACATCATCGACAGGCTCGCCCCGATCGTCGATGGCCGCGGAGGGGGGAAGAACGACCTGGCGCAGGCGGGTGGAAAAGCGCCCGAGCAGCTCGACGAAGCGCTCGCGAAGGCGAAGGACGTCGTCGGCGATCTGATGAGCGTCGCGACGGGATGAGCCCGGCTTCAGAGACGCACACCCATGAATGGGGGACGCAGCCCGAGATGTTCGGACCGCGCCATGAAACACGGCTCGGGATGTTTCTGCGTCGCACCGCACGGCTCGAGCGCGGCTCTCGCATCCTCGACGCTGCGGTCGGGCTCGGTCAGCTCGCCGGTCGAATGACCTCGCAGGGGCATCGCGTCTTCGGGATCGACTACTCGTTTCAGGCGGCGCTCTTCGCGAAACGAGCGGGGCGCGCGTCGACGGTCGTCGGCGATCTCGCCCGCATGCCGTTCCGCGACGGCTCGTTCGACGCGGTCACCTCCGGGGAGACGCTCGAACATCTCGACGACGACGAGCCGGCGGTCTTCGAGATTGCGAGGGTGCTCCGGGAACGGGGGCGCTGCTTCGTCACCGTCCCGGCGCTCGAAATGCTGAGAACGTCCTCGGACGATTACTACGAGCATCGCCGGCGCTACGAAAAACAGGAGATGCGAGAGCTCTTCGAATCCGCCGGCCTCGAGATCGAGGATCTCAGCTACTGGGGCTTTCCGATCGTGCTGCTGTACGACACGGTGTTTCTCATTCCGATGAACAAACGGCGCGCGAAGAGTGACGTTGCCGATGATTCAGCCCTGCGCGCGATCGCGGCGACGGGGAAGAAGCGCTGGCTCGTCCGCGCGGTTCAGGCGGTGTTCTCGATCGACCGCCTCTTCTCATGGGTGCCGTTCGGCCCGGGCCTGGTGCTGTCTGCCGAGAAGAAGAGCTCATAGCGCCGGTTATCAACCGGACGGCCCGCCGCTTTCCAAGCGGCGTCCGTCAGCTGCACCGTCAGGCGAGAGCAGATCAGCCGCGCGCCTCTGACTGGTCGGTCCTTTCCCGATGCAGGAACCGAATCCCCGGCCATTGCGAGCGCCCTCGCCCGAATGAGAGAAACGAATTTGCCCGGCGATCTCCGAACGGAGAGACGAAAAGGGGCGCAACCGTGCGGGGCAATCGAGTTGCGGTAAACTCCGGGATGAGGCCTCCCGAATTACTGAACAAGAATGTGTCTGGTTTCCCAATTTCGATTCGGTCCACATACAAAGTCAGTCGGGGAGTGAACTCTCTCGCTCGCGCTGAGATGAGGACAGGTTAGTCCATGGCGAAGCTGAAGAGGCGAAAGCAGTACGGCGTATGCACCTTCTGCGGCAAGGAAGGTGAGGTCACTGACGAACACATTTTTCCGGAGAGCTGGTATCCCGACGACACCCCTAAAAACGAGCCGAAGTGGATCGCCCCCTCGTGCTACGAGTGCAACCATGTGAAGTACGCCCCTAAGGAGGCGCGCATCTTCCCGTTCCTTGCGATGACAGCTGAACCAGATCATCCCGGAGCGAAAGGAATCGGCCAGCGAGGCTTTCGCGCGGCCGACGAGACTCAAGGAAAAAATGATAGAGACAAGGCTGCACGCGCGCGGGTGCGTGAGTTGATGCGGGAGCGGATGCAAATCGTCAAGCCGCATGAAGTAGCCGAGGGTGCTGACTATCTCGGTTGGCGCCATCAGAACAATGAACTCTTGACGACATACGTGAAGGAGGAAGACATTCTTCCTGTGATTGGGAAGATTGCGCGGGGCGTGATGTATCTAGTGGCGGGAAAACGCGTTGATGAGCGGTACAGTGTTCACCCGTTTCGCGAGTTGTCGAAGGTGCCCTCCAAGTTCAAGGATCGGAAATCAGACTACTCAACCTCGTGTGGCCCGGGAATAGTCGTGGACATCGCCTTCTTCCAGCCACATCTCGAGCCGCCGGCGGGGTTCTTACAGATGAAGGTTTGGGATACGCATATTTGGTATGTCGCCATCATTCCGAAGCCCGAGCTTCGAGAGGAGCTCTTGAAGCCCTCTTTTACGGAGTCGTTGAAGAGCGAATCGGGCGAATAGCCGACGTCTTACTCAGCGCGACAGCGAGCGGGAAACACGACATTGTTCGACTACCTATTAAGCGGGAATCATTCGGAGATAGCGAAATTCGAAGAGCGCAATAGGAAACTCATCAGAGTCCTGCCCGACCTTCAGAACGCGGTCGAAAGGGCCTATCGCGACCTGCCGTCTGGCGAGAATCCCTCCGATCTTGTAATTTTCGCTCTAGGAAGACGGTGCGCTATCGACTTCGACGACATCCTGCTCCTCTGCACTGCGGGCCGGCGGTTCAACGCGAGAGGAGTGATCCGTGGAATGTTCGAACGGATTGTCACGGCGTGGCATCTTCATCTCCATCCTGAACAAACAATGGACTTTGTCGACTATGACTTCATTCAGAGGCGGAAGGTGGCTAGAAAGATCGAGGACGTCTGGGGCGTAAAGGCTGAGAATGAGAAGGCCTACGGCGCTCTCCTTCAAAGCGCCGCCGAAGTGGAGTCGCGTTTTCGGAAGACTAAATGTAAGAAGTGCGAGACGACGGAGCTCAACCACAGTTGGTCGAAAATGGACATGGTGAGCATGGCAGCCAGCGTAGGTGAGCGCCTCGAGCAGCTCACGATCATGGCTTACTATGAGACTCTCGGCCATTCCCATGCGACATTCAGGTCGATGTCCGAGCAGTACCACGAAGTGGATGGAGCGATCCATCCGGCACCAGTCGATTACGGAGCTGTCGACAAAATCATGGAACTCGCACATTTGATGCTACTCGAGTCATTGCTCCTGCAGCATGAACACTTTGAAAACGAAGAGCTGCTCCACCTCTGGAGGGGATGTATGGCTGACTTCCGAGAGATATGGCAAGCCAGTAGAGAGGTGAGGCCTTGTGATATTTGACGCCCGGTATTGGAAAAAAGACCTTCGACGCAGTGCGTCGGCGCTGGTTCGTCGTTCCACGCAGATTCGATGGAGCTCAGCCTCGTATTCGCTACTCGAACGATCAGTCATGATCGGTTTCTTCGCGGTTCGGCGTCTGATCGAGAGTCGCCGGTTGAAAGAGGACTTTGACGTCATTTCGGTGGATGTGGTCTCTTTTCCAACTCTAGGAAAAAACACTGGATATTCGGGGAAGCGGCAGGATAGCTCAGGCCCGTTGTGAGGAACTTTTGGAGGGCCGTTTGCTCGTTTGTCTGGTGGAATCTCGGCGAGGCCGACCGAGATCCCGAGGCAGGGCAGCACGGGTCGGGGTCTCGCCAAACGTTCCCTTTGGAGAGGTATCGTTATCTTCCGCCATGGTCGCGATCGAGTTGCCTTTCTTGGTCACTAGGTTGTTCCTTTCTTCTGAGAGTTTGGCGCCTTCGAAGCGGTGGGCCGGGTGCCTGAGCCAGACTTGCTGGTTTTTTCTTTGGGGAGCTTAGCCCCGTCGGTAGCGTAGCCCTTCTCAAGCTTTTCCCAGCCTGAGGAATCGTTCTTCTTTCGTCGGTCGTTCATCACTTTTTCTCCCTAGGTTTTGTTGGTTTCGGATGCGGGATGCGGTCTAGAGGCAACTTAGCTGGATCTGGAGTATGCCCGCCCTGATGTCTCCTACGGCCCGGATCCGAAGTTTGTTTCGCTTTGCCGTCCATCCCCCTGTTCTTGTCGGACATCGTGCTTTCCTTTCGTTGAGTTGATGCTTGCAAAAAGGCCGAATAAAAACACTGCGATAAAGAATGCGATCGCGGCGCCAAAGTTCAGCCAGCGTGTGTACTGCGTATACATATTGCGATCCTGATCATTCGGATGAATCCAGTCGTGGTACCAGACATCGAGGTAGGAGATTTCGACTTCGGTAGCCTTCTGGCTGGAGAGAAGCGAAAACAGGATGAACAGGATTGCGATTGCGAAGAGCAGCCATGCCGAGTTGAGGTACGCGAGTGAGTCCGCCGCAGGTGTTGTAAACTGAAGAAAAGTTACCGACAGCGCGATCGCACCCGACGAGAGCGTCAACACGGCGCGATCGAAACTTCCTGAAGTCTGACGCTTGGAATCGATGAGCCGGTTGCGCTCCGCAATGTAGAGAGGGTAGATGTCAGGCTCACTCTGGTCGGGTATCGCAGGCCCTGGATCCGAAACTGCGCGGCCGCGTCCTAGACCCTCCTCGCAGTTGCTTGTTGCTTGACGCCGCGTATCAGGCTTTTCGCAGTGAGTCGGCGTTTCAGGGGTGTCGATAATTCTGCCCGGCTGTTCGTTCATCGATTCGTCCAATTCGTGCGGTGCTCTCCAGCTGTGATGGCTCGCTCTGACTCGTTGGTATACCACCGAATGCAAAGATTGTCAGATATCTTATCGTTGATCTTCAGGGCGCTCCTAACCCTTCTCCTGCGCGCGTGGTCGGCGCCGTATTATTGAGGGGTCAGGAAAACCGCTAGAGTATTAGGGACTCTTAGTCACGTCCTGGTGTGACCCCATGCCCAGTCTCCTCCGACCGAGACGAAAATTTCCGACGTAAATCCTCTTCTTAGAAAGGCTCTCTTTACTTGCTCTTGGACATCATTCCGGACGGCCGCCGCACTCTGGCCATTGAATTTTCCTGCTGTCGTCGTGGTCGGCAGCCGAACCGAGTTGCCGCTGTCGCTTGTGAGGGTTGAGGAGAGTCCCATGGCTTCCAGGTCCTGGTAGGCGTTGAGATAGTCCTCTCGGGAGGCGTCTTCAAGGTCGAAGGTGCAGACGACGAAGTAGCTCATTCCAGTGGCTCCTATATTTTTCTGGGGCTGCCTCGGCACCAGCCCCAGTTGACGTTGTTACCTGACAGGTGCGTTACTGGACTGCTTGACGAGGCTGATTGCGTGCTGACAGTCGGAGCGGTTTCGATAGCCTTCGCCCTGCGCGACGATCTCGTGGTTTCCCGCCTTGAGGCGCCATCGGTAGTGGCCCTGCGTGTCCGTATAGATCTCGAAGTACATCGGCTTCTCCTTTCCGACACCGTCTCTGCCCCGCTTGCCGATGGAGAAAGGAGCCTTCAGGACGGCATCTGTGAATTCTGTTCGCAAACACGAACATTTGTGAACCGCGCTATATTTCCTGTTGTTCACGAAAACTGGTAGGATTTCACTCAGGGGGTCCCGGAGATGGCTACGATGGGTGAGCGGATACGTGAACTACGAGATCGGGAGGCCCTCACGATCGAGGAACTGGCGGCGCGGAGTGGAATGAGCAAAGGCTTCATCAGCGAGATCGAGAACGACAAGCGAAAGCCTGGGGCGGATTACCTATTACGTCTTGCCAACACGCTCGGTGCCTCGCTTGATTACTTGATGCGCGGCGAAGCGGAAGAGACTGCCGTCACGAGGCCCGTGATGATTCCACACGAGCTCTCGGTCTTGGCGGAGGAACTCGATCTTTCTTACCCCGAAACTCTGGAAGTCTTGGCAGCACACAATTCTGTGGTGGCGAGGCGCAGCAGGCGCGGTGTGAGGAAGTTCACCGTGGAGGACTGGCGGCGACTCCATGATGCGATTCGACAGGTGTATGACGGTGGGGACTGATGTTGAATTTTACGCTGATGCTTTGGCGCGAGACCTAGGCATCAAGCCAAGTGATCTCTCGTCAACTGAGGCAATTCTCGAGCACGTGCGACAGAAAGTTCTCAGATTTCTCGACGAGGTGCCGTGCGAGAATCTTGAAGGTCTGCTCCAACTCGTCGCGAACAAGGTCGGCACGCGCTTCGAGAGAGTTGTCACAACCGGCGACTTGAACCGTATCAAAGCAAAATATGTTGATCGTGGTGAACTGGGATTCGTTCAACTCGACAGCTTACTCGAAGACGATTCCTTTGGCGTCACGATTCGACTACGCCACCCGCGTCCGGGTGACTTGCCATTCGTATCGGTGATCGACTGCAGGGGCGAAAAAGCATACCGCGAGTACTTCACTCAGTGGCACGAGGTCGGACACCTCCTGATCCTCACACGCCAACAACGACTGATGTTTCGCAGAACCCACGAAGCCCGAAAACATCCTGAGGAACGACTCGTGGACGCGATCGCAGGCAGGATCGGGTTCCTCGCTCCGATGGTTCGACCACACCTCAGCCTGCCGCTGACGCTGCAGGAGATAGACGACTTTCACGAGAGATGTTGCCCACAGGCAAGCCGCGATGCCACCATCATCGGAGTGATCAACGCCGTCAATCAATCGCTCGTTTACCTCCAAGCTCGACCAGGACTCAAGAAGAAACACCAGCGACAAAAAAACTTCTTTCCGGAGCCGCCTCAACTCCGAGTACGAAACATCCGAACAAACCAAACCGCGAAGGACCAGAACCTGATCATCTACGAAAACATGCGAGTACCTGAACGATCTATCATCAGCCGGATACACGAAGGCCTACTCCAAGCAGGCAACGCTACGGAGAACCTTGACTGGTGGGAAACATCGAGCGGCGGAAGCCAACAGTCAAGGCCTGTTCAGGTAGATGCACGAAGACGAGGAAACATCGTAGAAGCCATCATTATCGGGCTCTGACCTTAAACGCGCCTCGACCGATGACCCGGACTCGAGGCGTTGAGCTAAAATTGTTGCCTCTGATCCTGACTCTCACGGGTGGGTACACCTCCGGGAACCGGATGGATGGACATCAATGATCACTGGCGAGCTCAAATCCAAAATCGATCGCATCTGGGACACCATGTGGTCCGGTGGTATCTCCAACCCGCTTTCCGTCATCGAGCAGCTTACCTACCTGCTTTTCATCAAGCGCCTCGACGAGCTCCAGACACTCAAGGAAAACAAGGCCGCGCGCACCGGCAAGCCGGTCGAAGACCCGATCTTCGAAAAGGGCGAGGATGCGCTCCGCTGGTCCCGATTCAAAGAGACTGCACCCGAGCAGATGTTCGAGACGGTCAAAGACGAGGTCTTCCCGTTCATCAAGTCGCTCGGCTCGAACGGCCACGACGACCCCGAGCGCGCCAGCACCTACACGCATCACATGAAGGATGCGATCTTCATGATGCCGACGCCGCGCGTGCTCGCCAACGTCGTCGATCAGCTTGATGCCATCGACATGGCCGACCGCGACACCAAGGGCGACCTCTACGAGTACATGCTCGGCAAGATCGCCTCGGCGGGGCAGAACGGCCAGTTCCGCACGCCGCGTCACATCATCAGGCTCATGATCGAGATGACCGCTCCGACGCCGAAGGACGTCATCTGCGACCCGGCGTGCGGCACGGCCGGGTTTCTGATCGCCGCGTCCGAGCACCTCGTCGATCACTACAGCGACGTGATCTACAAGTCCGAGAATTCCCGCAGAAAGTTCAATTCGGGCACGTTCCACGGTTATGACTTCGATTCGACCATGCTCCGGATCGGGTCGATGAACATGCTGCTGCACGGCGTGGAGAATCCCGACATCCGCTACCGCGACTCGCTGGCGCAGGCCGACCAGCTCGAGGAAGACAAGTACACCCTCGTCCTGGCCAATCCTCCGTTCGCGGGCAGCCTCGACTACGAATCGACGGCGAAAGATCTCCTGCAGGTGGTGAAGACGAAAAAGACCGAGCTGCTCTTTGTCGCGCTGTTCCTCCGTCTGCTGCAGACCGGCGGCCGTGCGGCGGTCATCGTGCCCAACGGCGTGCTCTTCGGCTCGTCCAAAGCCCACAAGGCGCTGCGCAGGATGCTGGTCGAGGAGCAGAAGCTCGACGCCATCATCTCGATGCCGTCCGGCGTGTTCAAACCGTACGCCGGCGTTTCCACCGCTATTCTGTTCTTCACGAAGACCAACTCCGGCGGCACGGACGAGGTCTGGTTCTACGACATGCAATCCGACGGGTTCTCGCTCGACGACAAGCGTACCCCGCAGCCCGGTAAGTCCGACCTACCCGACATCCTCGATCGGTGGAACAACCTCGCGGGAGAAGCGGACCGGGAGCGTACCGACCAGAGCTTCCTCGTCCAGAAATCGGAGATCGCCGACAACGACTACGATCTTTCCATCAACCGATACAAGGAAGTGGAGTACGAAGCCGTGGAATACGATCCGCCGCAGGTGATTCTCGAGCGGCTCGCGAAGCTGGAAGCGGAGATCGAGACCGGGCGGAGGGAGCTCGAGGAGATGCTGCGGTGAAGTGGGAGCAGGTTCCAATTGGCAAGGTTTGTCACGTTGTCGCTGGTGGGACACCCAAGCGCTCGAAGGCTGAATTCTGGGGCGGCAACGTTCCTTGGGTGAAGATTTCGGACATGCTCCAAGGAACAATCCAGTGTACTGACGAGTGCATCACCGATCAGGGCCTGAAGGAGAGTGCGGCAAAGCTTCTGCCGGTCGGTACGATATTGATCTCAATCTTCGCAACGATCGGCCGGACTGCAACTCTCGGAATCGAAGCCGCTACGAACCAGGCGATCGCCGGTGTGCTGCCGAAAGAGGCAGGGATGCTTCATCCGCCGTTCCTTCGCTACTGTCTTGAAGATCGAGCTGCACATCTCCAAAATCTCTCGCGGGGAGTAGCGCAAGCGAATATCAACGGATCGGTCTTGAAGCAGACCCCGATCCCCCTCCCGCCACTGCCGGAGCAGAAGCGGATTGCAGCGATCCTCGATGCGGCGGATTCGTTGCGCGCCAAACGCCGCGAAGCACTTGCCCAACTCGACACACTCCTCCAGGCCACCTTCCTCGACCTTTTCGGCGATCCGGTCACTAACCCGAAGGGATGGAAGGTCGTTGAACTCGGACAGCACACGAGCAAAGTTGGAAGCGGAGCCACGCCACGTGGCGGCGAGGACTCGTACAAAGACGAGGGAGTTGCGCTCATCCGCAGCATGAATGTCCGCGACGGCTCGTTCCTTTGGGACGATCTTGCAAGGATCGACGACGCGCAGGCACAGAAGCTCGACAATGTAGTCGTCCAGGGTGACGACGTCCTCCTTAATATCACCGGTGCGTCGGTCGCTCGGGTTTGCTCTGTTCCGCTTGAGGTTCTTCCCGCGCGTGTAAATCAGCACGTTTGTATCATTCGACCCTCCGGCACGATCAACGCCAGATTTCTAGAGAAACTGTTGCTGTCGGGATCGATGAAGCACAAGCTCCTCGCCATAGCGGAGAGCGGGGCGACTCGCCAGGCAATAACTAAGTCACAGGTCTTATCGCTGACGATTCCGCTTCCGCCGATGTCCGAGCAGCAGCGGTTTGCCCGCATCGTCTCCTCTACAGAGCAAGAAGTGGTCGGCCAGAACCGGCATCTCGCCGAGCTCGACAACCTCTTCGTCTCACTCCAGTCACGGGCGTTCCGGGGAGAACTCTAGGGCAGCGCGATGGCCGTGGACGTCTCCCCCAACTTCGCGTTCCTGGCCCAGGAGTTTTTCCACGTGGCCGAGTCGGCGACAATGGCCGAGCGGAGCATCTACGGGGATCCGCGGGCGTCATGCTTCCACGCCCGCCACACCCTCGAACAGCTCGTCAAGCGCATCTTCAAACTCGATGAGCGGCTCACACCGCCGCGCGTGACGAACCTCGACGGGTATCTGAACGAGCCGCCGTTTCGAGAGATCGTGGGCGAGACGATCTGGCAGAAGGCCGAATACGTCCGCAAAGCCGGCAACGACGCCGTCCACGGCAACAAGACCCCCGAGCCGGCAGCGGCGCTCGACGTCATGCGCGAGCTCTATCACCTCCTCTACTGGGCCGGCCGCACCTATCTGCGCAAGGGAGCGGAGAAGCTCGAGGGGGTGACGTACGACGAATCGATCATCCCTCCGGCGCTGGCCGGTGCGCCCGTGTCGATCGAGAAGCTCGAAGCGATCACGAAAGAGCGGGATGCCGCCGAGGAGAAGCGCCGCGAACTGGAGACGCAGGTCGAGGAGCTCCGGCAGCGCGTAGCAGCGATCCGTGCGGAAAACGAGAAAGTCCCCGACAGGCACGACTACGACGAAGCGGCGACGCGCAAGCGGATCATCGACCTGGAGCTCGCCCGGGCGGGCTGGGCGCTCGATCAGCCGCGCGACCGCGAGTACGAAGTGACCGGAATGCCGAAACGCTCGGGCGAGCCGGCCGAGGCGGGCGGCAGGGGATACGCCGACTACGTCCTCTGGGGCGACGATGGCAGGCCGCTGGCCGTGGTCGAGGCGAAGCGGACGATCGTCGACTCCCGCCGCGGCCAGGAGCAGGCGCGGCTGTACGCAAACTGCCTGGAGACGATGCACGGGCAGCGGCCGCTCATCTACTTCACCAACGGGTACAAGACCTGGCTCTGGGACGACCTGATGTATCCGCCACGCGAGGTGGCAGGATTCTGCAAAAAGGACGAGCTGGAGACGCTGATCCGCCGCCGGGAGCAGCGAAAACCGTTGGACGTGGCGCAGGTGAAGGACGAGATCGCCGGGCGGTACTACCAGAAGCGCGCGATTGGAAGCATCGCGCAGCACTTCGCGTCGGGGCATCGCAGGGCGCTGCTGGTCATGGCGACCGGTACCGGCAAGACCCGCACAGCGGTGGCGCTCGTCGACCTGCTGCAGCGGGCCGGCTGGGTGAAGCGGGCGCTCTTCCTCGCCGACCGGAAGGCGCTGGTCCGGCAAGCGGTCAATGCGTTCAAGGCGCATCTACCCGAATCGAGTCCGGTCAATCTCGTGACGGAAAAGGACAAGTCCGGGCGGGTTTACGTCTGTACGTATCCGACGATGATGGGGCTGATCGACGAAACACGACCCGGTGCCGCCGGCAGCGAGACACGCTTCGGAGTCGGGCACTTCGACCTAGTCATCATCGACGAGGCGCACCGGTCGGTGTATCAGAAGTACGGTGCGATCTTCCGCTACTTCGATTCGCTGCTCGTTGGGCTGACCGCGACGCCGCGCGATCAGGTCGACCGCAATACCTACACGCTCTTCGGCCTCGAGCCGGGCATGCCGACCGACGCCTATGAGCTGGAGACGGCGGTGGCCGACGGCTTTCTCGTGCCGCCGCGGGTCGAGCAGGTGAACCTGAGATTCCCGCGTGAGGGGATCAGCTACGACGACCTCACCGAGGAGGAGCAGGATGAGTGGGAGTCGACCGACTGGGGTGACGATGGAGAAACCCCTGCGATGCCCGACCGCGTTGAGCCGCAGGCGATCAACAACTGGCTCTTCAACGCCGACACGGTGGACAAGGCGCTCCAGCACCTGATGGAGCACGGACACAAGGTCGACGGCGGTGACCGGCTGGCCAAGACGATCATCTTCGCCCGCAGACACGAGCATGCGCTTTTCATCGAGCAGCGGTTCAACCACCACTACCCGCATCACGCCGGTAAGTTCGCGCGGGTGATCGACAACTACGAGACGTATGCCCTGAGCCTGATCGACGACTTTTCGCGGAAGGAGAAGGACCCGCACATCGCGATCTCGGTGGACATGCTCGACACGGGGATCGACATACCGGAGGTCGCGAATCTCGTCTTCTTCAAGCCGGTGTACTCGAAGATCAAGTTCTGGCAGATGATCGGCCGCGGCACGCGCCTGGCGCCCGACCTCTTCGGTCCTGGGATGGACAAGGAAGACTTCCGCATCTTCGACTTCTGCTACAACTTCGACTTCTTCAGGGTGAACCCGGACGGGATCGAGCGGACGGGCGGGATGCCGCTGGGTGCCCGCCTGTTCCGCTCGCGCGTGCAACTTCTCGGACACCTGCAACGAGTGCTCGACCTCGATGCGGACGACAGGGTGCGCACGCGCGTGGCCGACGCTCTGCACGCCGAGGTGGCGGCGATGAATCCCGATAACTTCGTGGTGCGGATGCATCTGGAGCCGGTGCAGCGGTTTCAGGAGCGGGCGGCGTGGAACGCGTTGAGCGAAGAGGATCGTCAGGCGCTGGAGGAACGGATTGCGGGGCTCCCGAGCGAGATCGAGACGGACGCGATCGAGTCGCGTCTCTTCGACATGATGGCGGTGCGGATGCAGCTCGCGCTCATCGAGAACGATGTAAGCACGTTCGAGACGGCCCGCAACCGGGCGGTGGCCCTCGCGATGCTGCTCGAGGAAAAGAGCTCGATCCCCGCGGTACGGGATCAGCTCGGTTACCTCGCTTCGATGCAGGAGACCGAGTTCTGGACCGGCATCGGGGTGGCTGACCTCGAGGAGATGCGGCTGCGGCTGCGTGGGCTGGTGCCACTCCTCGACAGGAAACAGCGACACATCGTCTACACCGACTTCGAGGATCAGATCACGGACGTCGTTTACGACGGCGCGGTCGGGATCCCGCGGATGACCGGAGCTCAGTACCAGAAGAAGGTCGAGCAGTTCCTGCTGAACAATCTGAACGACATCGTGATCCATCGGCTGAGGACGAATCAGCCGCTTTCGGAGTCGGATCTGGAGGAGCTGGAGAGGATGCTCGTGGAGATCGGCGAGGAGGACGGCGAACAATTGCTCTCGGGTCTGCTGGCGCGAACCGAGACGCCGTCGCTCGTCTATTTCGTCCGCCGCCTCGTCGGCATGGACCGGAGCGCTGCGCAGGCAGCATTCGCGGACCTGTTGAGCGACCGGAGCCTGACGCCTCCGCAGATTCGATTCGTCGAGATGATCATCGAGCAACTGACCGCCCGCGGCGTAATGGAGCCCGGCGCGCTCTACGAAGCGCCGTTCACAAGCCTGCATGCGGGCGGGCCCGACGAGCTGTTCGCCGGGAAGGAAGAAGTGATCCGGGGAATGTTCGACGCGATCATCGCCACCCAGCCACCGCGGGCGGCGGGCGAAGTGGGGTAAAGGCTTACGCGGTAGAGGGTCTACGAGTAGTGGAGTCTCGAGCCCGAGACCGAGTGAGCCGGCCGTAACGTTGATACGGACGCGGCAGGCTGCGATACTGGTCGCAATCGAAGATCGGAGCGGCCTGCGCGCTGCTGAGCGCGGAGTCTTTAATGCATTCGAAGCGGAGAGCGTATGGAATACCAGTCAGGAGACCTCGTCAGACACCCAAAGCGGCCTGAATGGGGAGTTGGCCGCGTCATCATGGTCGACGCGGATGGAAAGCTGTCCATCAGTTTCTCAAAGGGGGGATCCAAGAAGCTAGTTCCTCAACCGCTAGAGAAACTCAGTCGAACAACAGATTCCGTACGCATCTATCACCGAGAGTTCCTGGAGAATCAGGGTAAGGCCTATAAAGGAACGAGATCCGCCGGAAAAAACCGCCACCGAATTACGCATTGCTACAGCTGCAAATCTCGTCTCGACAATTCCGTGGATCTCGAATGCATAAGTTGTAGCTGGATTATCTGCTGGTGTGGTGCATGCGGTTGCGGCTACGGGACGCCAGAAAATGCCTGACAAAGCCATTCATCCCGGGGTTGCGGCCGTCCCCGCCCGGCGGGGCCGGCCATCACCCCGCTCCGCGGGGCTACTTTCTGACCGCCCCTGCCGGGGCGGATCGATCTCTTTGGTTGGGCGACGCTATTGGCGTCGGAGCCTAACGAGCAGTTCACGAGGAGTAGAATGAGATCTCGCGAAGATGATCGCAGACACCGAATACCGAAGGTCTGACCCTTTACCCCGCTCGGGGAAGGGACGTTGGCGGACGCTCGCGGGCCTCGGCGGGTCCTCGCGAGCATCGCCCGCTGGGTTTTGGCAACAGCTCGCGAAGCGGCGCAATGATGGAGACATCATTTGCCCTACTCTCCGAGGCGCGTCACGAGCCGGCGATCGATGAAACGCCCGGTGAGATAGACCGCGATCGTCACGACGATCGCGGGGAGGGTGCCGCCGGTCGATGCCGCCATGAAATAGGTCGCCGTTCCCGCGGCCCATGCCGCAAGAGCCGCCGGCGAAAATCCGAATCTTCGTCCGTACGGTCCGTCGGCGCGATAGAGATCGTCGACAGTGACCGGAATCCGGAGCAGGAAGAAATGTGCGAACAGCAGAGCGCCGACCGGGACGAGAGACGCGCCGAGAAGAACCATGAAGTCGGCGTACCGGTCGAGCCACTGCCCCGAGAACGCGCCGAGAGTCGTGCCGATGATGCCGATCGACCAGATCGAAAACTGCTGATTGATTCGCGGGAAGAGACTCCGGAGCGCGAGCGCTGACAGATAGATGTTGACGAAGTTGGTCGTGATCGTGGCGACCGTGTGCAGGACCGGGCCGAGCGCGCCGAGCCCGAGCGCGGCGGTCATCGCTCCCGGGTCGTGAGATCCCGCGACCCGCGCCGCGACCAGACCGAGCGGCATGAACCAGAGGCTCGTCAGGGCGAGCGCGCCGAAGACGGCAACGGCGCTTCCCCGCTCGGACCGGGTGTAACGGGTGTAGTCGGCGAACATCAGGATCCACGAGACCTGGTAGGCGATCACGATGTCGAGTGCGTTGAACCATCGCCCGTCTGCCGCTTCGGATAGCGGCACCGGGGGGAGCCGAGAGAGCGCGATGGTGAATGCGAGACCTGCGAGGATCATGAGAGGAACGGAGAATCGCGCCGCGATGGCGACCGCGCGCGGTCCCGCGGCGACGACCGCGGTGGCGGCGAGCCCGAGACCGATCGACCAGACCCGCCCGCTTCCTCCCGCCACCTGTGTGGCTGCCGACGCGGCGATTACGTTGTTCAGCGCGATCCATGCGAAATTCATCAGATAGAGGGCCACGGCGACGATCGCGGAACCTCGTATTCCCAGTACGGCGCGGGTGGCGATGATCGACGGAACACCGAGCCGCGGACCGATCGGTGCTAGCGACGCGACGATCGCGGAGCCGGCGACCACTCCGCCGACGATCGTGAAGACGGCCGTGTAGAAGGTGAAGCCCGACGCGAGACTGGCACCGACCTGAAGCGTCGTCGCAACGATGTTCGCGGCCGCAAAAATCAAGAAGACGTCGAGCGGCCGCTGAGTGCGCTCGTGTATAGGGACGGGGCCGATCTCGACCGGTTGCATCGGAAGAGTGTAGGAGCGTGAAATGAAAATGAAAATGGGTGGTCGGTCATGCGCGACATAGGCTGATCCGGCGTTGCAGCCGGACGTGGCGGGCCGCCATACCGAGTCGCGAGCTCGAACGTTGAGGTGGCCGGTGGTGCGCCCTGGACTGAACGCCCCAGCCGTTAGACGACCATGCAGGCAGGGCGCTAGAATGAGGTCATGAGCAGAGAATTCGATGTAGTGGTGGAACAGGATTCAGAAGGCTTTTATGTTGCTTCGGTCCCCGCTCTGCCCGGCTGTCATACTCAGGCCAGGTCATTGGACGAGCTCATCACTCGTATCCGAGAGGCCATCGCACTTTACCTCGAAGTAGAAGCGGTAGAGACGGAGAAGCTGAACTTCGTGGGTGTCCAGCGCGTTTCGCTGTGAGCACCTTTCCCGCCCTCACGGGTAAACAGCTGATCAACGCACTAGAGAAGCTTGGTTTCGAGGTCACGCGAACCAAGGGCAGCCACCATTTCCTGCGGCACGCGGATGGCCGCGTTACCGTCGTGCCTGTGCACTCTGGTGAGGACATCGGGCCAGGACTCCTCAGTAAGATTCTCCGAGATGCCAAGATTTCTCGCGCGATTCTCCGTGATCACCTCTAAGTCGCATAACCCGATGTAGTGATTTCGGATGGAGACCGCCGGTTGGAAACCGGCGGGCCGGCCGCTTGCGAAGCGGCGCTACCGAGAGCGGCGCTACGCGAGGACGGCGATCGTCGCGCCGTCGCCGCCCTCGCGTTCGTCTCCGGGGCGCCAGGATTCGATTGCGGGATGCTTTCGCAGGTATTCGCGGATCGCGTCGCGCAATCTCCCCGTTCCGTGGCCATGGATCAGCCTGACGGCGCGCTTGCCGTCCAGGATCGCGCGATCGAGAAAGACGTCCGATTGCTCGAGCGCTTCCTCGACCCGCTGGCCGATCAGATTCAGCTCCGCATCCGCTGCGATGGCTTCGGCTTGCGGCTGTGGTGCGGCCGGGCGGCGGCCACGCTTCGGCTCCGGCTCGGTTGCAGCCGGCTTCGACGTCACGATCAGATTCGCGGCGGCGACCTTCATCCGCTTTCCACGAACGATGATCTCCGCCTGATCGCCATCGATCGAGCGCAGCTCTCCTTCGAAGCCGAAGGTCGTGTCCTTCACGGTTGCGCCCGGGACGAGCTTGCCAGCCGACTCCGGCGCCTCCTCCTCGATACCATGTCGCTCGAGCTGCTTGTCTGCTTCGTCGAGGATTTCGCTCGTCACGTCGCGAACGACCGAGCGGGGAGGAGCGGCCGCGTTGGCTTCCTGCTTCAACCGGGCAACCTCTTCGCGAAGGCGTGATCGGATCTCCCGCCGGATCTGATCGGTCTCCGTTTTCCATTCGCGTCCCAGCTTTTTCTTCTGCTCGCGAACTTCAGCCAGCCGTCGCTCGAGCTCGTTCCGGATCGAGGCGAGCTCCCGTTGTTCTTCCGCGATCTCCTCGGTGCGAGCCTGATTTTCACGAATCGCCGACTGAAGACCGGAGAGAAGGCGGTTGATCTCGGCGCTGCTCTCCCCGACGAGCTTCGCCGCGTTCGAGAGGATGCTCGCCGGCAGACCGACTCGCCGAGCGACTTCGAGCGCGCGGCTCCGCCCGGGCAGCCCGCGGATCAGACGGAACGTCGGCTCCTGACTCGACTCCTCGAACTCCATCGATGCATTGACGACCCGATCCTCCGAGATGGCGAATGTCTGGAGGCGCGTGAGATGGGTCGTGACGATGAAGAGGCACCCGACTTCCAGCAGATGCCGTGTAACGGCCGTCGCGATCGCCGAGCCTTCCTCGGGGTCGGTGCCGGAGCCGATTTCATCGAGAAGGACGAGCGACTGCTCCGTGGTCGAGTCGAGGATCGAACGGAGTCGCGTCATGTATCCGCTGAATGTCGAAAGATGCCCGAGGACATCCTGTTCGTCGCCGATGAGAAGGTGGATCCGGTCGACGATCGGAATCAGCGTCCCCTCGGAGGCCGGGACGGGAAGACCGGAAGCAGCCATGGCCGAGAGGAGCCCGGCGGTCTTGAGCGCCACGGTCTTGCCGCCGGCATTCGGACCGCTGATGACGAGACCTCTTCGACCCTGCTCCAGCTCGACCGTGACCGGTACGACGCGCACCGCGGTTTCCTCTCCGAATTCTGCGGTTCGAAGCGACGCGAGGCGCTCATCGAGGAGGGGGTGCCTGCCATCGATGATACGAAGTTGCCGGTCCCGGGTCAGCGCGGGGCGGGTGGCTTCGATCCGGGCGGCGATCACGGCTGCGGCCTGTGTGGCGTCGAGCTCCGCGATGATCGCGGCTGCCCCCGCGATCTCCTCGCGGTGCTCGAGAATCTGTTCCGCGATCAGCTCGATGATTCGCCGGATCTCCTCGTTCTCTCTCATGAGGAGGTCCGCGATCTCGTTGTTGACCTCGACGACTTCCATCGGCTCGAGAAAAACGGATGCGCCGGAACCGGAACGCTCGTGAAGGATTCCGGGGACGTCGGCGCGCCGCTCGGACCGGACCGGGATGCAGTAGCGATCGCCTCGTATCGTGACGATCGGCTCCTGCACCGAGGCCGCCTTCCGTTTCATCAGGTCGTTCAGGACGGTCTGGGCTTCGTTTCGGCGCGAATGAACCTGGGACCGGAGGCGCCGGAGCTCGGGGGTGGCGTCTTCGCGAAGCTTTCCGTCTCTGGTGAAGAACCGGCCGACGACGCGAAGGAGCTCGTCGAACTGTGGAATCGAACGGCCTGTTTCGGTCAGCAGAGGGACCTCGAGCGCGGTTCGGGTGAGCGCTTCCCGGACGGCGTGGAAGGACCGGACTGTTCGAACGACCATCCAGCCGCTCTCCAGATCGATGGCCGATCGCTCGAGAATCGAATCGAGATCGTCGATTCCCGAGAGGGGGAGCAGGCCGTCCCCCGCGATGAAGCGCTGCATCTGGAACAGCCGCTCCTGCAGCAGCTCCGCCTCTTCGAGTCTGGAGGCGGGTCGTCTCGCGAGGAGAGATCGTCTGCCGGCATCCGTCCTGGTCTCGAGAGCGACGAGCCGGAGAACTCTCGGCAGGTCGAGCTGTGCCAGAGAGGGATCGATTTTTCGGGTCATAAAGAAAAGGCTCGCGATTGCGAGCCTCGTCGGTACTCAGTTTTCATTTTCGGGATCAATAGCCCGAAGAGCGGCGCTCCTCGGCGAGCTTGCGAAGCACTTTCTTGCGGGCGGCCATGGCCTTGCGCTTGCGTTTCTCGCTCGGCTTTTCGTAATGCTGGCGCTTCTTGACTTCGGAGAGGAGACCGGATTTCTCGCACTTTCGCTTGAAGCGGCGCAGTGCGTTCTCGAAACTTTCGTCTTCTTTGACGGTGACTACTGGCATGTCTGGTTCACCCCCTCTCCGGCTTTTTCGAGCCCGATCGCTGAGGATCCGGCCCTTCGTTTTGACGGAACGGGACGAGGCGCGCCTCTATTTCAAGAGACAGGGGTCAGGAGACAGGAGCCAGGATCCAGGAGTCAGGAGGCAGGGTTGAAGAGCGAAGCGCTCGTCATTCTGAGCCCGGCGGAGCACGGGCGAAGAATCTGGGCGGGGGATCGTGAACCACCGTTGACGCTCACTCGTCACTTTCTTTCACGAGCCGCCCCCAGATCCTTCGCCGTCCTTCGGCGGCTCAGGATGACAAGCCGTCAGGATTTAGGGAGTCGGTATCGAAGGACGCCCGTCCGCCTCTCCTTAAATCCTTAAATCCTCATATCCTCATATCCTGGCTCCTGCTTCCTGGATCCTGATTCCTGAATCCTGGCTCCTGGCTACCTGGATCCTGCTTCACTCCCACTTCCGGTCGGCCTTCTTCCGGTCGGCCCGGTCGGAGGCGAAGGTCGTGATCATCAGCCAGGAGGCGGCGACGACGGCGATCGAGAAGCCGATCACAGAGAGGCCGTTGTAACCGGCGATCACGAAGCCACCCCCGATCCGCATGGCGAGAGCGGAGGCGACGAGAAGCGCCGCGATCACGAGACCGACGGTGATCCGGTTCGCGATCTTGTGAACACCCTTGAGAAGGTCCTCGATCTGCGAGAGCCGGACATTGACGCCCATCTGGCCCGTGGCGATCCTGTCGAGGATGTCCCTCGACCTTTGCGGGAGCTCGGTGAGAAGGCGATCGGCATCGAGCAGCGCCGTGTAGAAGTTTCGTGGCCTGATCCTCTGGCGAAGCTTCAGCACAGTCAGCTCCTGGGCGTAATCGTGGATGGCGGTGCGGGGGTTGTAGTCGGGGTCGAGCGATCGTGTGACCGTATCGAGATGGAGCAGAGTTTTCGCGAGCATCGAAAGCTCGCTCGGGAGCTTGACCTTGTTGGATGTCGCGACGCGGATCACGCGGAAAAGCATCTGACCGGTGTTGAACCGTCGAGGATCGATTCCCTGACACTCGGTGACGATCGAGGAGACGTCCCGGACGAGATCGTTTCGGTTGAAACCCTCCTGGGGCTCTCCCATTCGAAGGCACGTTTCGGCGACCTCGTCACCCCGGTTGTTGCCCAGCGCCAGAAGCAGCCGCATGACGTAGTCCTGAAAGACGCTGCTGATCTGGCTCACCATGCCAAAGTCGAGGAGGACGACCTTCCCCTCCGAGAGGAAGACGTTGCCCGGATGCGGATCGCTGTGCCAGAAGCCGTCGATGCAGATCTGCTTCATCCAGGCCCTGGTCACGACGTCCGCGAGCGCGGTGTAATCGTGCTCGGTCATGGCGAGCTTCGACATCGAGGAGATCTTCCGGCCTTCGACCATTTCCATGACGAGGACGCGGCGGGTCGTCAGGTCGTCGATCACGGTCGGTATGTAAATCTCCTCGAAGTCGGCCAGGTTGGCCCGCAGGGCGTGAGCATTGGTCGCTTCCTGACGGTAGTCCAACTCGTGGCTGAGAACCCGTCTGAACTCCTCGACGGCCGCCTCGATGTTCATGAGACGCCCCAGTTCCGAGTGGCGCTCCAGTTCCTCGGCGAGATCGTGAAGCGCCTCGAGATCCTCCCTGATCCCGTCTTCGATGTCGGGCCGCTGAACCTTGACGACGACTTCGCGCCCGTCGCGCAATACGGCGCTGTGAACCTGACCGAGCGATGCCGCGGCGATCGGGACGTTGTCGAAGGTGGGAAAGAGCTTCGACAGCCGCACCCCGAGCTCCTCTTCGATGATCTTTTCGACCTCGGCGAATGAAAATGGCTCGAGGTCGTCCTGGAACTCCTCGAGCGCGGCAATGTACTCCGGAGGAACCACGTCGCGCCGGGTGGAGAGGATCTGGCCGAACTTGATGTACGCCGGGCCCATCTCCTTGAGCTGCTTCGCGAAGGACTCGGCCCGGGCCTTTACATCGGGCTCCAGCCGTTCCTCGTCATCGTCGGGCACGATCGTGGTCTGGTCGACTTCGATGGTGAAGTCCTTCCGCCCGTATCGTGTGAAGAGGGACAAAAGACGGGTGTAGCGCCCCGCATGCTTCAGTTTCATGAAGTGCGCGATTCTGCAAGAAAGAAGCCCCTGTTTCAGGCGGCGTTTCACGCCCGGGAGAAGGTTGGAAGTTGGAGGTTGGAGGTTGGAGGTTGGAAGTCGGAAGTCGGAGGTTGGAGCAGCTCGAGCCGCAAACGAGCTTGTGCTCACATCCCGGGAGAGGGTCGGGCCTCCGGCCGGAATTTCCCCCGGGGGAGAATCATTCTGGGTCCACGCAGCGTGGGGCTGTAGCTCAGCTGGGAGAGCGCCTGAATCGCACTCAGGAGGTCGTCGGTTCGATCCCGATCAGCTCCACCAACCTCCCTTCGAAAGACGGTTGGAAGTTGGAGGTTTGAGGTTGGAGGTCAGCGTTAGTGCCTCCTCGTGAGCCTCCGTGGCAAGTTGATGCACGGTAACTCACGATCCCTCGCCCAGATTCTTCGCCCGCGCTCCGCCGGGCTCAGAATGACGAGTGTTGTGTCTGCGCGAAGCGACGATCATGGACGAATGTTTGCTCTCGCGTACCCCACTCCCTCGCCATCTAAGCAAATGATCGACGCTACGCGCCGGTGAAGCGGAAATGAACGTGAAAGTCGGCGCTTCGCTGGGCCTGAATGTACGCATCCTGGAGGTCCCTCGCTTGCCCGCCCGCAGGTACGCCGAATCGAAACAATTCGCAAGCTCGCCGCCCCTCGGGACGACGGGGCGGGTTGAGGGTTTTTTCGAGGTTTCAATCCGGCGTGTGGTCGGTCGTAACCTGCGGCATTCGAAGCCAGACGCCGCGACGATGCAGTCACGTCACAGATCTCCCCGCCCCGTCGTCCCGAGCGGGCGGTCGGGTGGGCAAGCGAGGGACCTTGCAGGGTGGGACATCAGGCCAAGCGAAGCGCTGCAAGTGGGTCGAAGTCCAACAAATTTCGTGGTCGTTTCATTAGGAGCCGCAGGCTCGTGATCAGACGTTTTGCGCCCGAAGGACCTCGAATCACGATTCACCGGGGTTCATCGAAACGATCCGGGGACGAAATCCGTATCAAGAGAGACAAGTTGGAGGCTCGGGGTGGAGGAAAGTGAATTGAATCCTCCAACCTCAAACCTCCAACCTCAAACCCCGAGAAATCGGTTTGGTAAATATTTTGCTCCATGAGAACCCGACCTGGCGTTTGACGGCCCCGGCGGGAACGCGTATTCTGCAGTCACTGTTATTGGGACTGCTTGTCCCTGGGGGCGGAGCGGAGGAAGAAGGAAAAATGAAAGTCAATTATTACCCCGATTCAAAGGGTGCCAAGGGGCGGGGAATCGTCGCATTTCTCGAGGCACACAAAGTACGGCATCAGCTCGTCGAGCCGACGCCGGCTCTTCGCAGGAGAATCTGTGGCGGGGTTGACCTGCCGGCGATCGAGGTGGATGGACGCTTTTTCGTCAACCCGAACAGAGACGCCCTTCGAAAGATCCTCAGAAAGGGTTGAGACCCGATTCTGCGAGTGACGTCATCATGGCCGGAATCGATCTGGCCGGTGCCGGTTTCGACATCAGGTAACCCTGGAGCAGATCACACCCCGCAAGGACGAGGGCCTCGCGCTGCTGCTCGGTCTCGACCCCCTCGGCAACGATCCCGAGCCCGAGCCGGTGTCCCATCGCGATGATAGCCTGAACGATCTCGTTGGCGTCCGCGTTGGTCACCATGTCCTGGATGAAGCTCTGGTCGATCTTGAGCCGGTCGATCGGCAATTTCTGCAGATAGGCCAGCGACGAGTAGCCGGTCCCGAAATCGTCGACTGAAATCTTGACGCCGAGATTGCGCACTGCCGTCAGGGTTGCGATCGACGCGGCCGGATCCTGCATGGCGGTGCTCTCGGTGATCTCGATCTCGAGTCGGGACGGATCGATGCCGGTCTCGGCGATGAGCTCCTCGATCGACTCGGCAAAATCGGAGCGCTGGAGCTGGGACATCGAGACGTTCACCGAGATGCAGAGCTCGGAGAGCGGACCCTCCGACCATTCCACGAGTTGCAGCGCCGCCTTTCGAATGACCCACTGTCCGATCGGAAACATCAGACCGAGATCCTCCGCCACCGTGAGAAACGTCATTGGCGGAATGAGTCCGAGGTCTGGATGATCCCATCGAAGCAGGGCCTCGAAGCCGCGGACTTTGCCCGATGAGGCCTCGTGGATCGTCTGATAGTGGAGAGTCAGCTCTCCCTGCGACACGGCGCGGCGGAGTCCGGTCTCCATCGCGAGTCGCTCCAGGGTCCGGGCGCTGACGCTCGCGTTGAAAGCCTGGATGTTGTTCCGTCCGTTCTCCTTCGCCTGGTACATGGCGGTGTCGGCGTTCTTGAGCAGAAGGTCGGCGTGAGCGCCATCGTCGGGATAGACGGCGACTCCGATGCTCGTGGTCACCGATATCTCGCGGTTCGCAACACTGAATGGATGGCGGATCGCCTCGAGAATTTTCCTCGCGATCCGGATCGCATGCGATGAGGACCCGATCTCGGTGAGAAGAATCGTGAACTCGTCACCACTCAGCCGCGCCACGGTGTCGGTCTCCCGCACGGAAGCGACGAGCCTGCGCGCCACGGCCTGGAGCAGCGCATCGCCGATGTTGTGGCCGAGCGAGTCGTTGATGACCTTGAAGCGATCGAGATCGAGAAAGAGAACCGCGAGATGCGAAGGGGAGCGCTGGGCCTGCGAGAGCGCGACATTGAGCCGGTCTCGGAAGAGGAGACGGTTCGGAAGCTCGGTCAGCGGGTCGTGGTAGGCGAGGTGGCGGATCTGTTCTTCGGCCTGTGCGCGCTCGGTGATGTCGCGGACGATGACGACCATCGAGCCGGTATCCAGCTTCGTGATCGAGACCTCCTGCGTCAGGACGACCCCGCCGACGTTGACGGCGGGCACCTCGCCGCTCCACTGGCTGCTTTCCTCCAGTCTCGGAACGATTTCCCGGGCGAACCGTCGACCCTCGTCACCGGAATAGAGGTCCATCCAGCGCCGTCCCTGAATCTGCTGAGGCGTCTGACCGTACATTCTCGCCAGCGCTGGGTTGGCATACTCGACCCGCCCCAGGACGTCGATGATCGCGATTCCGTCCATCGATGACTCGATCGCGGCCGACTGCATCTCCAGCAGCTCCTCCGCGCGCCGCTTTTCGGTCACGTCGCTGATGATCGAGTAGAGCAGCGTTCGACCCCCGGTCTCGAAGGGTCCCGAGAACACCTCGACGTCCCGAATCTCGCCCGACGCCAGACGGTGTCTGAATGAAAAGAAGCTCCGCTGTCGTTGCGAAGCGCGCTCGAGCTCCTGCCGGATCTCGTCCCGGGTGAGCGTATTGATCTCGTGAATCGTCATTTTTCGCATCGATTCGAGGTCGTAGCCATAAAAATCGAGCGCCGATTCGTTCGCATCCACAATCGCGCCATCCCTCGGATCGAGCACGAGCTGGACTGCCTTGTTGTTCTGGAACATCTGCCGGTAACGGAGCTCGCTGCGGCGCAGAGCTTCCTCGGAGCGTTTCTGCTCGATCGCGATGGCGAGGTGACGCGAAACGAAAACGAGAATGTCCCGGTCCCGCTCGGTGTAGCGAACCTCCTCGTCGTAGCTCTGCAGCCCGATGACACCGATCGTCTCTCCCTCGATCTGAAGTGGGGCTCCGAGCCAGTCGATGCTCGCAGCGCCGACGTCCTCGATCTCATCCTCCTCGACCAGCTGGCGAAAGACTTCCGGTGTGGCGAGGATCGCCTTGCCCGTCCTGAGCACGTAGGCGGTCAGTCCATGGCCGCGCCGGATGACTGGAGGATTCGGGTCGCGCTCGTCCACGAAATAGGGGAAGCGGATCATCCCGTCCGGCTCGCAGAGTGCGATGTAGAGGTTCGCCGCCGGCATCAGCTCCCCCACGATTCCGTGAATCCGCGGGAAAAGCTCGTCGAGCGAGGGTGCCGAACGGGTGACTTCCGAGATCTTGAGCAGACTCGGGAGAAGCGACTCGTCGGAGCGAGTCCGGACCGGCAGGCTCTTGCTCATTACGATGATTTTACCGCGGTTCGTCCTCGGACTCGTGCCCGTCACTCTTTCCGATTGCTCGCATCCGTCGCCAGTTCTCCATCAGGAAAAGACCGGCAATGATCATCAGGAGGAACTGGCTCAGAAGAAGACCGGCGACGAACAGAGCCGCCGAGATCACGATGGAAGTCCATGTCGAGATCCGGAATGCATTGATCGGCGTCGTCACGTAATGGAGTCCGGCGTGAACCGCCTGACCGCCATCCATCGGGTGTGCGGGAATCAGATTGAGGATTCCCCAGTAGACGTTTGCCGCGATCAGATAAGGGAAGAGCACGGCGAGCATCGGATCGGAGGCGAGCGCCGGCGTGAACATCCAGATGAGATAACAGAGACCGGCGAGGACGAAGCCGGCGAGCGGTCCCGCGAGCGAGATGACCAGCTGCTGCCACGGTTTGCGGGGTTGATCATTGTAAGTCGCTCCCCCGAATCCCCCGAGGGTCACGAGACTCGAACCGAGTCCGAGCATCCCGATCGTCGCCGCGTGCCCGAGCTCGTGGACCAGCACCGAGACGAACAGGATCGGAATCCAGAGGAGCGCTTCATGAAGCGGAGCGCCCCCTTCCAGATACATCAGCACGAAGAAGGCCACGAGTATGAGGAAACTGATTTCGAGGCGGATTCGGGTACCGCGGATCGAGCCGAGATCGATCATCGGCGCGTCAGCCGCACCATACGGCGAGAGCCGCGGCCGGGTGGTCGAGTGAATAGCCGTCCCCGTCGGAGACGATTCTGGCCCCGTCGAGCTCCTTCGCGGCCATGTCGTCGAGGGCAACGGTCAGACCATCGATCTCGATCGTGACGTCCCCCTCCACGGGAGCGTCGGCGGATGCGAGCCGGTAACCACTTCCGCCGCAACCGGTCGTGAACGCGATCCGGAGAATGCGCGAATCCAGCTCTTCCCTGAGCTGATCGACCGTCTCGCGATCGGCCTGGATCGAAGGCGTCACGCGCCTCCCTTCACCAGAACGTTCAGCGCGTCCTCGCGCCGGAACCAGTCGGGGTAATGATGGAGCATCTCCCTTTCGCGTTCCAGAAGAGTTGCATGCGAGCGTTTCGTGTGCGCGAGATAACGGTAGAGAACCGGAATCGGGGAGCGGTCGTTGCCGGCGTGCTCGCGAAGCCGGCTCTCGATCGTTCGCTCCCGGCTGATCAGCCACTCGAGCTGTTCCGGGTCGGAGAGCTCTTCCTTCAGGATCTCCTCGAACCGGAGATCCGATCCGAGAGTCACCTTCATCCGTTCGACGTTCTCCTCGAGGTAGTGGATCTCCAGAATGTCGCGAATCGCCCGTTCGTCCTCGGCGAATGATTTGAACAGCCTCGCAAGAATCGGATTGTTGATGTGCTCGGCGAGCTTCTGGAAGGTCTTGTATGCCTCGATCGTGTACTGGAAGTAGAGAGGGAAGAACCGGGCGGTGTCGGCCGGGGGTGCTTCGGTGGCTGTTGCGCTCATTTCGGAAATCCTTTCAATCGATCTCGACTGCGGAAACGACGACGTCGCCTCTCGCGTAGCTCTGACACGCGAGACGGTACGGCCTGCTCATCTCACGACTCTCCTCGACCGGCGACATCGGCGTCAGATTCTCCCATCCTTCGGCGACGTTGAGAAGGCAGGTGCCACATGCCCCGTCGCCACCGCAGATGTGTGTGATCCTGACGCCCGCCCCCAGAGCGGAATCGAGCAACGTTCCGCTCGCACGACATGAAATCGACGTCGTGCCGTCGACGAAGGTGACCGTCGCTGCCATTCTAACCCGCTGATCCCGATTCGACGGCGCGGTGCGCCATGTAGGAGCTGCGAACGAGCGGTCCGGATTCGACGTGATGGAATCCGAGTGCCCGGGCGGCCTCGCCGAGCCGATCGAACTCGTCGGGAGTGTAATAGCGGCGGACGGGATGATTCCTTTCGGAGGGAGCGAGGTACTGGCCCATCGTGAAGATGTCGACTCCCGCTTCGCGGCAGTGCCGCGCAACCTCGAGGATTTCATCCTCGTTCTCTCCCAGGCCGAGCATGATCGACGACTTGGTGAGCATCGGTTCGGATGCCCGGTCCTTCGCCGCGCGAAGGAGATTGAGCGATCGCTGGTACTTCGCGACGGGACGGACCTGACGGTAGAGCCGCGGAACCGTCTCCAGATTGTGGGCGAGGATCGCCGGGCGCGCGGCGATCACGACGTCGAGGGCATCGAGATTCCCTTCCAGGTCCGAGATCAGGACCTCGATCGTCGCACCGGTGCGGCTGCGGACAGCCGAGATCGTGCGCGCGAAATGAGCAGCTCCTCCGTCGGGAAGATCGTCGCGGTTGACCATCGTGATCACGCAGTGCTTCACGCCCATCGCCTCGCACGCCTGTGCCACCCGTTCCGGCTCGTCGTCCTCGACCGCGCGCGGGGTTCCTCGCCCGACCGCGCAGAACGTACAGCGCCGCGTGCAGATGTCGCCCAGAATCATGAAGGTAGCCGTTCCGGCAGACCAGCACTCGTGAATGTTGGGGCAGCGCGCCTCCTGGCAGACGGTGTTGAGGGAGAGATCGTTGATGAGTCCCGCCACGGGAAGCTCGGCCAGGTTGCCGGGAATCCTGATCCGGAGCCAAGGTGGCCGGGTACCGGCCCGTTTGTTCAGAGGTGTCGAGCTCATCGCGTCCGGAAACCGGTAACCGGGGAGCCGGGGGGAGTGTTCCGGGGAGGAAGGTTGGAGGTTGGAGGTTGCCAGTTGCCCGTTGCCGGTTGCCAGTTGCCGGTGCCAGTTGCCGGTTGCGGGTTGCCGGTTGCCGGTTGCCGGTTGCCAGTTGCCAGTTGCCGGTTGCCGGTTGCGGGTTGCCGGTTGCCAGTTGCCAGTTGCCAGTTGCCGGTTGCCGGTTGCCGGTTGCGGGTTGCCGGTTGTCGGCGTGCAACTAGGTTGATGGTTGCCACTCTTGTCCAGGTTGATTGTTACCACCCTCAGATGGCGGCAGGAGCAGTGGGAACGTGGAAAAGGACTGCGGGTGCTCGTCTCTCCGGTCAGCCCGCGCGAGCGGGCAACAGATCTTAGCCCCCGGCTTCAGCCGGGGGACAGAATCTTTCCCAAATTTAGTGTCGAGCCCGCTTCAGCGGGCGACAGAGTGGTAACCATCAACCTATACATATCTGGCCCGGCGGAGCGCGGGCGAAGAATACGGGCGCGGGATCGTGAATCACCGCTCCACGCACTCCGCAATGCGATTCCGGAAACCGGCACCGGCAACCGGTTCGACGTAGAATTCCGCGCATGCTTCGGAAGATCGCACGGAGAGCACGCAATGAGCTGAGACGGCTCTGGAATCGCCCGAAACTGGAAGGGGATCGGATCCACGTCGGCTGTGGGACTGCCGTATTCGAAGGGTGGGTGAACCTCGATCTCCGCCCTCTTCCGGGCGTGATTCCGCACGATGTGCGGGACGGGATTCCGCTCGATCAGCTCGAATTCATCTATGCCGAGCACTTTCTCGAGCACCTCACATGGAACGAAGGGGCTCGATTTCTCAGCGATTGCCGCCGGGCGCTCCGCGACGATGGCGTCCTACGGATCTCGACACCGAACCTCGACTGGGTCTGGGCGATGCAGTATCACCCCTACGAGTGGGAGTCGGCTGATGAACAGATTCGCGATTGCTTCTGGATGAACAAGTCGTTTCGCGGCTGGGGCCATCAGTTCATCTACAATCGTGCGACGCTCGAAGCAGCACTGCGGAAGGCCGGGTTCGCCGAGATCACCCACCATCGCTACGGGGAATCGAATCACGAGCAGTTGCGCGGACGGGAATCCCACGAAACCTACAGGGACACCCCGGAGATCCCGCACGTGATCGTCATGGAGGCGACAGGCCGCGCACAACCGGGGCGAGAAGAGCAGCTCGAGCAGAGCGAAGCGGATTTTCTGGAGGCTGTCGAGGCCTGAAGGATCGGTTGCCGGTTGCCGGTGGTTGGTGCTCAGGGTACGACCCAGGTAAATTTTGACCAGATATGTCTAGGTTGATGGTCACCACCCAGGTGGCGGCAGGATCTGACGGAAATCGAAAACGACGCGAGGATGAGCTCCTTTCCGGCAGCCCGCGCCAGCGGGCGTCAGATCTTAGCCCCCGGCTTCAGCCGGGGGACAGGCTGCGTCCTTAATGGACTGTCGAGCCCGCTTCAGCGGGCGACAGAATGGCCCGAGTCGCGCCTTCAGAAGATCCAGTTCGTGAACCGGTCTACGAATGGGTAGAGGAGAAAGAGCAACGCTCCCATCGCGAGCCCCACGCAGTCCAGGCTGGAAATGATCGTGTCGTCAGCTGAAAGACGCGCAAGTCCCCTCCGACGGTTTCGCTTCACGGGAAATTGCAAAGGAAATTCGGTTCTGTCGCCCGCTGAAGCGGGCTCGACACTAAATTTGGGAAAGCTCCTGTCCCCCGGCTGAAGCCGGGGGCTAAGATCTGTCGCCCGCTGGCGCGGGCTGACCGGAGAGATGAGCCAGTGCCCGCACCCGCTTACCGCGTTCCGACTCGCAGCGCGCGGAGCGCGCCGCGAACGACCAGGCAGGAGCCTGGCGGTCCAAGCTCGAATCGAACACTCCAATCTCCAACCTCCAACCTCAAACCTTCCTCAAACGACGGCCGGGGAGAAGCTCGCGATGATCGATTCGAAGACGCGGAAGCCGTCTGCGCTTCCGAGAATCTTCTCCGAGCGCCGTTCCGGATGCGGCATCAGTCCGAGAACGTTGCGGCCCTCGTTGCAGATCCCCGCAATGTTTCGAGCCGAGCCGTTGGGATTGGCGCTCGCCGTGATCCGCGCTTCCTCGTCGCAGTAGCGGAAGATCACCCGGTCGTTCGCTTCGAGCATGTCGAGCGTCGCTTCGTCGGCGTAGTAGTTTCCCTCGCCGTGAGCCACGACGAGATTCAGAATCGTCCCAGGGGAGATCTGGCTGGTGAACGGCGTGTCGTCGGATTCCGTTCTGACTCTGACGTCTCTGCAGACGAACCGCAGATGCTCGTTTCTCATCAGGGTTCCGGGAAGCAGGCCGGTCTCGGTGAGGATCTGAAATCCATTGCAGATTCCGATCACCAGCCCTCCGCCCGCGGCGTGGCGGTTGACCGCATTCATGACGGGAGCGAGCTTGGCGAGAGCTCCGGCCCGGAGATAGTCGCCGTATGAGAAGCCGCCCGGGATGACGACACAGTCGACGTCGGAGACGTCATCGCGGCGATGCCAGAGCATCTCGACCTCGTGCCCCGCGACCGCGGATGCAACGTGCTCGGCGTCGTGATCACAGTTCGATCCCGGAAGAACGACGATGCCGAACTTCATACGGTGGCCTCCTTCAGCGTGATCCGGGCGCGCGATAGAGAGCGAGCTCGCCCTCGGGATTCGTCGCGAAGACGCCATTGCGTTGTACGTCCCAGACCACCGCCCATGCCTTCACATTGTAAAGGGAGAGCGGCTCGACGTGGCGAACCGAACCGGTGAACGAGCCCGATTCGCCGCAACGATGCTCGGCGAAGACGACCTCACGATCGGTCCTCCCCGGTGCGAGAACCTGAGGTCCCGAAGGATCCGCGAGGCAGATCTTCTGGCTGCTCGTCAGTTGACCGAAAGCGAGCGACACACGCGGCATCTCGCCCGTCGTGTCGAGCGAGCTGGCAGACGGTTCGGCCAGCGGAACCTGCGCGAGCCAGTCGTCTGCTGTGACCACGAGCGATGCGTCGCCGGCGGCGAAGAGAGCCGCCGTGATCTTCCGGTCGGTCTGCAGAGGGACTCGGCGAATCTCGCGAAGCGGGCTGGTCGACCAGAGCGCCGCCACCGTCGCCTCTCCGGACGGAAACTGTTCGGCTCCGATGACGGCGAACATCGCCCCGTCGGCGGAAACGGCGATGGCCATCGGCTCCGGCTCGGCGATCGCGCGGACTGCGACGCCTCCTTCGCCGTCGAAGACGTGAACGTCCCGCCCGAGGATGTAGATGAAGCGGCCGGCGGGATCGGGAATCGCGTCCCGGATCATTTCTCCTTCGAGCGTGATCTCCCGTTCGATCGCCAGTCTCGGAATCGAAACGATCGTCACGCTCTCGTCGGATCCGTTGGCGATGATCAACCGGGATCGGGGCTCGTCGATCCGTACCGAGACGAGATCCTTCGTCGCGGCGATGTCGGGGTCGTCGAGGACGAGCTCGCTCAGAATCTCGCCACGGTCCGGATCGATTCTGACGACCGACTGCCGCGCCGCCAGACCCGCGTAGAGCGTTCCGTCGGAGGCGAGCGCGAGACCTCGCGGGCTCCCGGGAAGCGCCCACCGTTTGACGACGCTCTTCGAGCGGCTTCGAAGAAGCTCCAGCGGGGTGGATGCGAAAGCCGGGAAGGATACAGCGAGAAAAATCGAGCAGCTCAGAGCGGCGAGAAGGCGCTCAATCCTCGATCTCCCATTTGTAGTCTTCGACGACCGTGTTCGCGAGCAGACGGCTGCACATCGCTTCGACGGCCTTCTCGGCATCTTCCCTTTTCGTTCCATCTTCGAGTGTGATTCGAAACACCTTGCCTGCGCGGACATCTTCCACCGAATCGAAACCGAGGGTTTCCAGCGAGTGCTGGATGGCCTTCCCCTGGGGGTCGAGAACGGATGGCTTGAGCTCTACGGTGACGGTGGCTTTCATGGCAGTTTCAGAAGAGCGACAGCTGGGTCGGGCGGATCGGTCGCGGTGGCGGCGCGACGCCGCCGATCTCGAAGAGCTCGGTCGCACCGGCCTGATTCGAGATCGCCAGCCGGGGGTTGATGCCGATGTCGAGGAGCGCGCTGCTCACGAGCGACTCCACGAGCTCCGGCGTATTGTTCTGTTTCGACAGATGAATCATCACGAGCGTGTCGAGGTATTCGCTCGCGAGCGAATATGCGGCACTGACGGCGTCATCATTCGAGAGATGCCCCACCGAGGAGAGAATTCTCCTCTTGAGGAACCACGGGTAGGTGCCTCTCCGCAAAGTATCGACGTCATGGTTGGCTTCGAAAAAGACCGCGTGACAGTTGGCGAGGTGGAGCTTGATCGCGGGGCTGAACCATCCGAGATCCGTGGCCAGCCCGACCCGGATGCCGGCGCGTGACTCGATGACGAACGAGGAAGGATCGAACGCATCGTGAGGAGTCTTTCGCGCGTGGACCATCAGCTCGCCGATCCGGAACGAGGAATCGTTCTGGTACTCGACGATCTCTACGCCTTCATCGTCCCGCAGAAACCAGCCGGCCTTCGTTCCACGGGTGACGTAGACGGGAATCCCGAATTTCCTGGAGATTTTCTCGGCTCCCCGGATATGATCGCTGTGTTCGTGAGTGAGGACGATCGCGTCGATCTGGTCGAGGGAGCGGCCGATCATTCCGAGGCGCTTCGCCATCTGCCGGGGCCCGAATCCCGCGTCGACGAGAATGCTGGTACCGTCGCACTCGAAAAAGTGCGAGTTTCCTTCACTGCCTGAACCGAGGGATGCGGTCTTCATTGGATCGAGGGATCGGTGGTCAGAAACCAGCCCGCTCTTCAAGATAACGCATCCGCCCGAAAACCGGTAGTGCGTTTGCACGAGGCGAGCACCGGAAAAGAAAGCGGGAGGAATGATGGAGAGATTTGTGGTGGAGGGTGGGCGCAGGCTGTCGGGCTCGATTCGTCCGGGAGGTAACAAGAACGCGGCGCTGCCGATTCTGGCCGCGTGTCTGCTGACCGAGGAGCCTGTGACGCTGCGGAACCTTCCGGACATCCGTGATGTTCGCATCATGCTCGAGATCATCGAGGGGCTCGGGGCGAGTGTCGAGCGTCTCGATCGGAACGTCGTCCGGATCCACGCGAAGGGGGAGTGCGACTCGGTGCCGGACCTTCAGCTTTCGAAGAAGGTGAGGGGCTCGATTCTGTTCGCTGGTCCTCTTCTGGCGAGATGCGGACGGGCGGTGATCAGCAAACCGGGAGGTGACGCGATCGGGCGGCGGCGTGTCGACACGCATCTGATTGCGCTCGAGGCGCTCGGTGCCCAGATTGTCGTCGACGAGACCTCGTACATGATGAGCTGCAGGGGCCTGACGGGGTCGAAGATGTTTCTGGACGAGGCCTCGGTCACCGCCACGGAAAATGCGGTCTCGGCGGCGGTTCTCGCGAAGGGCGAAACAGTCATCTACAACGCGGCCTCGGAGCCCCACGTCCAGGACCTGTGCAAATTTCTCAACGGTATGGGGGCGAAGATCGAAGGGATCGCAACGAACCAGCTCATCATCCATGGGGTCGACAGGCTCAGTGGCGGAGAGTTCACGATTCCGAGCGATCACATCGAGGTCGGCTCCTACATCGGTCTCGCCGCGGTGACTCGAAGCGAGCTGCTCATCGAGCAGGCGGTTCCGCACCACATGTACGCGGTGCGGATGATGCTCGAGAAGCTCGGGGTGAAGATTCTGGTGGAGGGAGACGATATCCGGGTGCCGCGGAATCAGGAGCTCCGGGTCCGCTACGATCTCGGCTCTGCGGTGCCGAAGATCGACGACGGCACCTGGCCTCAGTTTCCGGCGGACCTTCTTTCGATCATGCTGGTCATTGCAACGCAGTCGGATGGCACCGTGATGATTTTCGAGAAGATGTTCGAGTCCCGGCTGTTCTTCGTCGACAGTCTGATCGGAATGGGAGCGAGAATCATCCTGTGCGATCCGCATCGGGCGATCGTCGTCGGTGCTTCGACGCTCCACGGTTCGGACATCACGAGCCCGGACATCCGTGCCGGTATGGCGCTTCTTCTGGCTGCGCTTTGCGCGAAGGGAACCAGCGTGATTCACAACGTTCATCAGATCGACCGCGGCTACGAAAGGATCGACGAGAGGCTCGTGGCACTCGGTGCATCGATCCGGCGCGAGGAGGATCGTTGAGCACTGCCCCGACCGGGATGCAACTGGTTCAGGCCATCGATCTCGCCCGGGGAAGAACGATTACGTTCGGGAGAATTCCACTCGTGATGGGGATCGTGAACGTGACTCCCGACTCGTTCTCGGACGGAGGAGTTCACTATCGGTCGGATGTCGCCATCGATGCGGCGATCCGGATGGCCGAAGAGGGGGCGGCAATCGTCGATGTCGGAGGCGAATCCACCAGACCGGGGGCGCTCCCCGCGAGCCTCGAGGAAGAGCTCGAGCGAGTAATGCCGGTGATCGAGGGGATTCGCCAGCGGTCGGAGATCGCGATCTCGATCGATACCATGAAAGCGGAAGTGGCGCGCAGGGCGCTCGATTCGGGCGCCGACATCGTGAACGACGTCACGGCGATGAGGCACGACGCTGAAATGGCGGGGGTCGTCGCTTCGTCGGGCGCTCCGGTGATTCTGATGCACATGCGCGGAGAGCCGCGCACCATGCAGAGCAACATTCACTACGACGACCTCATGGGAGAGATCGCGGCGGAGCTGGCCGAGCGTGTCGAGGCAGCCGGGGCTGCCGGAATCGATCGGTCCCGGATCCTGGTCGATCCGGGAATCGGATTCGGGAAGACGTTCGAGCACAACGCGGAGATCCTTCGGGATTTCTCCACTCTCGAGGCTCTGGGCCCGGTGGTGATCGGCGCTTCCCGCAAGGCTTTCATCGGTCATGTGACGGGTCGCGCAGCCGGTCCGGATCGGGTCGCCGGCTCGCTCGCGGCAGTCGCGGCGGCGGCCGCGGGCGGGGCCGCCATCGTCCGCGTTCACGACGTCGGTTCGACGATTGATTTTCTGAGGGTGTACGATGCCATCCGCGGCGGGGGTGAATGAGCGAGTTTTTTCAGAAAATCGCCTCGATCGAATTCGGGTGGCGGGACTTCATCGACATACTGGTCGTGGCGATCATTCTGTACAACATCCTCGTTCTCATCAGGGGAACCAGGGCGATGCAGATGCTCCTCGGGCTCCTCGTCCTGTTCGCGACGAACTTCGTCGCGGAGCTGATGAACTTCGCTGCGCTCGACCAGCTCTCCGGCGCACTTCTGCTCTACATTCCGTTCGCCATCATCGTTCTGTTTCAGCACGAGATCCGGAGGGCGCTGGCATCGTTCGGCCGGACGCCGCTCGTGTCGCTGCTCCAGGAAAATCGAACGCGGGGGGAGGACTATTCGCCGATCGTCCGGACCGCAGAACGACTGGCGAGCGAAAAGACCGGCGCGCTGATCGTGCTCGAACGGACGCAGAGTCTCAAGCTCTACACCGACAGCGGCAAGCGGCTCGATGCGATCGTCTCCTCGGAGTTGCTGATCAGTCTGTTTCAGCACACGACTCCGCTTCACGATGGCGCCGTGGTGATTCAGGGGAGTCGCGTCATCGCAGCGGGGGTCTTTCTGCCGCTGAGCAGCTCGACGAAAATCTCCAAGCAGTACGGTACCAGGCATCGTGCGGCTCTCGGCCTCAGCGAAGAGACGGATGCATTCATCGTGGTGGTTTCGGAGGAGAACGGCTCGATGGGAGTCGCTCTCGACGGCGTCCTTTACGAGAATCTGAGTCCCGAGACACTGGCTGAAATGACGAAGATACACGTGATCAACGACAGGTTGGGGAGGCGCTGATGATCACGGCACTGTCGAACAACCTCGTCCTGAAGCTGATCGCGTTGGGTCTTTCGCTCGGGTTGTGGCTGATCGTCACGGCGCAGCGACGCGAGCAGTTGTCGGAGCAGGCCTTCCGACTTCCTCTGATCTTCACCGGCATACCGGAGAGCCTGATCGTCACCTCGAGCACCGAGGAGCTCCCCGAGGCGGTCAATGTGCGGTTGCGAGGCCCGGAATCGAGACTCGAAGCATTCTTCGCGCGCAATCGAGCGGTCCAGCTCAATCTGAGCGACGCGCAGCCGGGGGAGGTCGACAAGCCGGTGAGAGCGAGTGACATCGAAGTGCCGCGCGGCGTCAGAATCATCTCGATCGATCCTCCCCGCGTACACCTCCACCTCGAGCGGAGACAGGAGCGGCAGGTCGCGGTCCGCCCCTTCCTCGCCGGCGATCTCCCTGCCGGCTTTCTTCTCGGCGACACCACCGTCAATCCCGACAGGGTCAGGATCTCCGGACCCGAAAGCGTCGTCGCAGACGTCACCGAAACGGCGACCGAGCGGATCATTCTCACCGGACGGAGGACCTCGTTCTCGCAACGGGTCGGCCTCGTGGTCGATCACCCGCAGGTCCAGATCGTGGAGCCCGCCAACGTCGTGGTCACGGTCGTCGTCGTCCCGGTCGAGCCGCCGCTGGATTTGCCGCCCGTCGAGCTGGAGCGGGAAGCCGCGGAATGAGTCGAAAGCTCTTCGGAACCGATGGGATCAGGGCGAAGGCCTCCGAGTACCCGCTCGACGATCCGACGATCTTCGCGCTCGGCCGGGCTCTCGTGAGGGAGCTCCGTGAATCGGAGCAATCGCTGACGGTTCTTCTCGGAAGGGATACGCGCGAATCGGGTCCGAAAATCGCGCAGGCGCTCGCTTCCGGGATTCACGCAGAGGGGGGGAGAGCCGAGGACGGTGGCGTGATGCCGACCCCTGCGGTCGCCTGGATCGCGAACGAGCTCGACTTCGGCGCGGGCATTTCGATCTCGGCGTCCCACAATCCGTGGGAGGACAACGGGATCAAGATTTTCGGTCACAACGGAATGAAGTTCCCCGACGAGTTCGAGGCTGCTCTCGAAACCGACCTGACCGAGTTGCGCAGCGACGCTGTTCCTCCAGCCGTTTATGACGTCGCGGACGCCAGCAACCTGGTGGAGATGTACGAAGATTTTCTCGTTCGCTGCGTCGGCGAGCGGTCACTCGAGGGTCTTCGAATCGGTCTCGATCCGGGGCATGGCGCAGCCTTCCGAATCGCTCCCGACGTCTTCGAGCGGGCTGGCGCCGAGGTCGTTCTGATCCACGCGGAGCCGAACGGAAAGAACATCAATCTCGATTCGGGAGCTCTTCATCCGGAGGAGCTCGGCGAGTTGGTCGCCCGAGAGGGTCTCGATCTCGGAGCTGCATTCGATGGGGATGCGGATCGCGCGATCTTCGTCGACGACTCCGGGCGAATTCGGGACGGAGACGAAGTACTTTACCTCTGGGGCCGTTGGCTCGCCGACCGCAAACGGCTGGACAAATCGACGATCGTCTCAACCGTGATGTCGAATCTCGGTTTCGAGCGGAAGCTCGATTCGCACGGGATCCGGCTCGTTCGCGCGCAGGTCGGCGACAAGTATGTGCTCGAAAAGATGATCGAGCTCGGCGCCGTTCTCGGAGGCGAGCAGTCGGGACACGTGATCGACCTGGCCCATCACACGACCGGAGACGGAATCATGACCGCTCTGTTTCTCAGCAGAATCATCGCTTCGACGGGTGAGAAATTCTCCCGGATCGAGACGTTCGAGCCGGTCCCGCAGATTCTGATCAATCGCAATGTCCTGGCGAAGCCACCTCTCGAAGAGCTCGAAGAATTTTCGCGGGAGCTCGAGGTCGTCGAACGGTCGCTTGCCGGCCGTGGGCGGGTGCTCGTCCGATACTCGGGAACCGAGGCGAAAGTGCGCGTGATGCTGGAAGGTGACGACCGCGAAGAGATCGAGGGGATTGCCGCCAGGCTGGCCGACCTCATCGAGGCCGACATCGAGCGCAGACAGACGCGCTGACGGCTCAATGGATCAGTCGCGGCAGGCGAATCGTGAATCGGGACCCTTTTCCTTCCTCGCTCTCGATGTCGATCCTGCCGTCGTGCGCGACGACGATCGCTTTCGAAATGTAGAGACCGAGGCCGAGTCCTCCATAGTTTCGCTGAGTGCCGAGAGCGCCGCGCTGGAAGCGTTCGAACAGACGTTTCATTTCCTCGCGGGGAATGCCGATCCCACGATCGATGATGCTGGTAGTGATCCATGAATCGTCCTCGGTGACCTCGATCGAGATCGGGGAATCGGGATCGGAGTAGCGGACGGCGTTCGACAGCAGGTTATCGATGGCCTGCTGGATCCTGGTCGCGTCAACTGCGATGATGACTCCCTCCTGAGCGGTGACCTCGATTTCGCGATCGTTCAGCAAGCGGAACGTCGCGGCTCGTTGTTCGAGGAAGGGTTTCCACTCGATCGGTGCCTTTCGCACCTGCACGCCGCTTCGCTCGATCTTCGAAAGATCGAGCAGCTCCGCAATCATGGTCACCATCCGGTTGATCTCGCTCAGCGCGCTGTCGAGATATTTGTCGCGCTCGTCCTCGGACAGATCGGGGACGGATCGGAGCAGCTGGGTGTATCCCTTGATGGAGGTCAGCGGCGTCCGGAGCTCGTGCGACACGATCGAGAGAAATTCGTCCTTGCGGCGATGCAGATCGAGAATCTCCCCGATGTCGCGGATGACGATGACGACACCCGGACGGTCGCCCTGGCCTCGCATCGGTCCGGCGACGATCGAAACGTCGCGATAGCTGTCGGAGGGGAGAAGCGCGCGACCCCAGAAAGTCCCCGGGTTCTCGCCCCGCGAGAGGGGGCCGGTCAGCGTATCGCACGGATCGATCTTTTCCCCGGCGCTGTTTTCGAGCCGCAGAATCTGACCGAGCTGGAGGCCGAGGGTCTCGTGGGTCGAATCGAGACCGAGCAGCTCGAGAGCCCTCTCATTGAGATCCCGAACCGTTCCGTCATCCGCGGCGATGACGATGCCATCGGTAATCGCGGCGAATATCGATTCGTAACGGAGCCTGGCATCCTGCTCGCGTCGGAATGCCTGCTCGGCCGCGGCGAGTGCGTTCTCCCGCTCCCGCCCCCGTTCGTCCGCGGCGAGGGCCACCCCCAGCCGGTCTGCGATGCCCTCGAGCAGGATCACGTCGGAGTCGTCGAGGGTGCCGGGTCGGACTCGGATCGCGATGATGACCGCGCATACGTCCTCCGCTTTCCAGACGGGGACCGAGACGACACTGCAAGAAGGGAGATCCCGCAGCAGCGCGGCTTCCTCTCGGGTGCGCGCGAACTGCGAGAGGTGTCCCGCTCGGAGATCGAGATATGCCACCGATTTCCTGAGCTGAAGGGTCAGTCCGGGAAGGCCGTCCCTGGGCATCGAGGGTTGACTGCGCAGGTAATCGCGGAGCGCGCGCTCGGGCTCGCTGAAACAGGCGACGCCGCGAAGTACGAAACCTTCCTCCTCCCGGAAGTGAATCCAGATGGAGGACTCGAGCAGATCCGCGATCATCGCGGCGATGCCGTCGAGGCTCTCTCCGGCGGCAAGCCGCCGAAGCATTTCGACTCCGAAGCTCCTGGTGACCTGGATTCTCGGGTCGCTCGAGACCTTTCTGGCCCTGGAGGCGAGCGAGGCGTGCAGCATCGCCCGGGTTGCCCACGATTCGAGCATCTCGAACTGCACGAGCTCCTCTTCGTCGAGCGGTTTCTCCCGGTCGAGTACGATCCGGCGCTCGCCGTTCGGCGTGACCTCGAGAGTCATCGACGGAGCCGACGTTGCAGCAGGAGTGAGGTCGAGGGAAGTCGCCCAGGAGCTCGTCCAGCGGGATCCGTCGAACGACTCCACCCGGTCGGTCGTTACGATCAGAACTTTCCTGCAGCCGAAGATCTCGAACAGCGCTTCGGCGATCATCCTCGGACGCCGCTCGGCCGGAGTCTCCTCGGAGCTCCACTTCAGAACTCGTGCAAAAATGGGCGGTGCAAACGTAGTCACCGGACCGATGATTCTATATCCTCCGGGCCCGGATGGACAAAAACGACGACGACGCCAATCCCACCTTGCAAACGATGGCCTATCATGAAGACTGTTGATGCCGGGCGGGCCCGGCATCCGGATGGAACGTTGAGCGACGAAGGCGCAGATGGGGACCAGCCAGGGCAGGTGAGATGCTCATCGTAACGCTGGTCATCACATTCTTCATCGTGCTGACGGCGCTGTACGTCGCGGCCGAGTTCGGCGCCGTGGCAGCCCGGCGATCCCGACTGAAAGCTCTTGCCCGGGACGGCAACGCGCTCGCGCGGCAGATGCTGCCGATCGTGGCGGACACGCGGAGCCTCGATCGCTACATCGCCGCCTGCCAGATCGGAATCACGATCGCCAGTCTGGTGCTCGGGGCCTATGGTCAGGCCCGGCTCGAACCCTACCTCAGCCCGCTGTTCAGGCGATTCGGTGGCTTCGAGGAGGTTGCCTCCCAAACGGCCAGCATCGTCGTGATCCTGACCGTGCTCACCGTTCTGCAGATGGTGATCGGCGAGCTCGTCCCGAAGTCGATCGCGCTCCGGTATCCGACCAGAACGGCGATGTACACGGTGGTTCCACTTCGGTGGTCGATGTCGCTCTTCTCCTGGTTCATCTCGATCCTCAACGGCAGCGGGATTCTGCTGCTCCGACTCATGGGCGTGCCGTATCAGGAGGGGCACGCGCACATTCACAGCGCCGAGGACATCGAAACGATGATCGGGGAGCTGGGGGAGCTCAAGCCGGGCCACGAGACGCGGCTGAAGCGCGCGATGCGTCTGAGCGCGCGCCCGGCGAGACAGCTGATGATTCCACGCCGTCACGTCTCCGGAATCGACGTGACCACTCCGTTCGACGAGGTTCTGACGATTCTGGCGGACAGTCCATACACCCGGCTTCCCGTGTACCGCGGTTCGATGGATGACGTCGTGGGGATTCTCCACACGAAGGACGTCGTCAATCATTACGCCCGGCACGGTCCGACCGGAACCGTGGAAGATCTCCAGCGCGAGGTTCTGCATGTTCCGGAGTCGACCACCGGCGATGATCTCCTCGACAACTTCCGCGAGAACCGGACGCACCAGGCGATGGTCGTCGACGAGTTCGGCGGCGTCGACGGACTCGTCACTCTCGAGGATCTCGTCACCGACATGCTCGGGGAGCTGACCGACGAGTTCAAAAGCGGGGATGCCCAGCCGGAGCTCCTGCCGGACGGCCGGTATCGGGTCGCGGGGCAGATGCGTCTCTACGAGGTCGAACCACTGATCGGATTCCACTGGGAAGCGGAGTCAGAAACCATCGGCGGGTTCGTCTCGGAAAAACTCGGACACATCGCGGAGGAGGGAGAGCTCCTCGAAGTCGACGGTGTCACGATCCAGGTCGAAAAAGTCGAGGAACGCGCGATCGACAGCGTGATCATCACGCCATTCGACGGTGAGGAGCCTGGCTCATGACGACGGTGATCATCGTCGTTGCGATTCTCATCGTCATTAATGCCCTGTTCGTGGCGGCCGAGTTTGCGATCATCAGCGCACCGAGGGCGACGCTGATACGAATGGCGAGCGGCGGCAGCGTCAAGGCGACGAGACTTCTTCACATCATCGACGATCCGATTGCGCGGGATCGATTCATCGCCACCGCCCAGCTCGGAATCACGATCGCAAGCCTCGGGCTCGGAATGTACGGCGAGCACTCGCTCGCTGAATTCTTCGAGCATCGCCTGCACGGCTCCGCCATCGAACCGTGGGTTGCAGCCTCTACTCTCGCGAGCGTTCTGGCGATCGGTCTGCTCACCTACCTTCACGTCGTGGTCGGGGAGATGGTGCCGAAGAGCTTCGCGCTTCAGTACGCGTCGCGAACCGCACTCGTCGTGGCGACGCCAATGAGGTTTTTCGGACGATTGATGTATCCACTCGTCGTCCTCCTGAACGGGATGGGCAACGGCATCCTTCGCATGCTGGGGATCGAGCCGCAGGGGGCGGGCGTCGTCCACACCGTCGAGGAGTTCCAGTACGTCGTGCGCGAGAGCATGAAGGGAGGAGCCCTCGACGAGACCGGCGCCGTTCTCGAGGAGCTTCTCGAGTTCAGCGAGCTGACGGCCGGAGAGGTGATGGTTCCGCGCGTCCGGGTGACCGGGATCGAGCTGGGCTCGACGCCGGATCAGTTGCGCGAGCTCATCGCGCGAGCCACGCATACGCGCTATCCCGTCTTCGAGAACGACCTCGACCATATCGTCGGGGTCGTCCACATCAAGGACGTGCTGAGAGCACTCCTTCGTGACATCCCGCTCGACCGCACCTACGTTCACGAGCCGCGATTCGTGCCGGAGACCGCGGGGCTCGATCAGGTACTCAAGGCGATCATCGGCGCGAGGACCCAGATGATTCTGGTGATGGACGAGCATGGCGGCACCGCGGGCATTCTCACCCTGGATGATCTGATCGAGGAGATCGTCGGTGAGGTCGACGAATCGATCGTTCGAAGGCCGCCGATGGCGGTCGACGGGATCGGGCGGCTCGTGGTGGCCGGCACGGTCCGGCTCGAAGAGCTCGGTGAGGAGCTCGGACTCGACCTCGATCACGAGGAGATCGACACGGTCAGCGGGATCATCCTCTCGATTCTCGGCCGGCCCGTCAGGGTTGGCGACGTCGTCGAGTACCGTGGACTGGAGCTTCAGGTGAGGAAGGCGCGAGGGCGAGGCGTCGAAGAGTGCGTCGTCATCCCGAAAAAGGAGAGCCAGCCGGAGTAGCCCCGGGGGATCTCGGAGGTTCTGGCTCCGTCGAGGTGTCCGTCTCGGGTGTCGGATCGACCCCTTCGGTCGAGGTCCCGGGCGTCGGCTCCGTCTGCTCCGCAGGCCTCGCGGGCGGACGGCGCACTGCGGGTTGCTGCGGGGTCGCCGGTCGAATGTCCTGCGCGGGGGTGGGCTGCTCTTCGACCGCTGGCGCTGGGGTCGGCGGGGAAGTCTGACGAGCGGCCTGCGCGCCGGTCCGCTGCTCTTCGGGCGGCGGCGCGACGGCCCCCTCTTCCTCGAGCCATTGTTCGAACCGCGCCGGGTCCCCGTCGAAGTGATACGGCAGCTCCGGCATCGGAAGGGATTCGTCGGGCTGGGCCGCAGGACCGGGAGCGAAGACCTCGGGGAGCGGCACCGCATCGGTAGCCGATACGTCGTTCGAGCTTCCTCCGGTCACGGTTACCGTAGCGAGCCAGAGTGCGCCTCCGACCACGATGGTCAGGCCGAGAAGTGCCAGTCCCTGCCGCTCGCGGAGCGTCGAGATCAGTCTGTCGAGCCGCGATGGCGGCGGTCGCGAAGAGAGTACCTCCCTGACGATCTCGCTTTCGTCCTGACGGTCACCGGTCCTGCTGTCGGCTCCGCAGAAGGGACAGCGGTTCGCCATCGCATCGATCGATTTTCCGCACCGTGCGCAGCTCTTTTTTTTCGAATCCTCGATTTTGACTTCGTCGCTCATTCCGGGTTGACCTTGATCTCCACACGATAGGTTCCCTCGACGGGAACGTCATTCAGCATTGCCGGGCGGAATGTCCAGTTGCGCGCGGCGGCAACGAGCCGTTCGGTCACACCTTCGAGACTCTCGATCACCCTGACATCGGTGACCCGTCCGGATGGAGAGATGGTGAGCTGGAGACGGACCGAGCCGGATTCTCTGGAACGGAGCGTCGGGATCGGCTGGCTCAGAGGCTGCGGCGGGACGGATGAGACGGCAGGAGTGGGGGCCGGGCCGGTGGGCTCGGGAGGGTCGGGTCTGCGGGGTCGCGGCCGCACGGCCTCCGTCACGGTACGGGGATCGACCGACGAGTCTGCGGCGGAGCTCCGCCGGTCCTCGACGGCGGCAACATCCCGATAGACGGCCTCCGGGAGGGCCGTCGCATCACGCCGCTGAAATTCTTCCGGCGTTTCCGTATCGATCTCGACCGGAGCGCGGGATGTGTAGGACCGGCCGATCTGAGCGGCGCTCGGATCGCTGACCAGAGCGATGTCGACCTTCGGAATCGCTCCGACCTCCGGGCCTTCGAAGGGGGAGGCATCTGGGGGTGGCTTTTTCCCGAGACTGCGGACGAAAAAACCTCCCATGAAGATCGCAGCGAGAACGACCAGCGCGAGAGCGGCCATGAAGATCTTGCGTGGCGCTTCGGCGCGCTGCGGTTTCCGGCGATAGTCCGGCCGTGGAGGGCGAACGTTCGCAACGACGGTGTCGGGGCGTCTCTCTCCCAGCACTTCGGTCGGCGAACGGACCGCATTGCAGTAGGGGCACGCCCTCGTCAGCGGGTCGATCGACCTCCCGCACTCTTCACACTCGGCTCGCGGTTCCATTCGGGAGGAACCGGTGCAACCGCGGTGCCTTGGAGCCGGCGATGGCACCCGACCGGTCTTTGCGGTAGTCTGCGCCGCGTATGCAGACGCGGAATCTCGCCGTTCTCGGTGCGCAGTGGGGAGATGAGGGGAAGGGGAAGATCGTCGACCTTCTCTGCGACGACTTCGACATCGTGGCGCGCTTTCAGGGAGGCCACAACGCGGGGCACACGGTCAAGTTCGGCGCCGAGCACTACTCGCTCCATCTGATCCCCTCCGGCATTCTCCACCCGGGGAAGACGTGCGTCCTCGGGAACGGGATGGTCATCGACCCGGTGGCTCTGCTGGCGGAAGTGGCAAAGCTTCGCGATCAGGGTGTCGTGATCGAGGACAACCTTCGCATCAGCTCGGCTGCGCACTGCATCCTCCCGATTCACGCCGCGCTCGACCAGGCCCGGGAAACGGCCGCCGGTGAAGAGCAGATCGGCACGACGCGCCGCGGCATCGGTCCCGCGTACGAGTCGAAGATGTCCCGGCATGGGGTTCAGATGGCCGATCTGCTCGATGAGAAGACGCTTCGAAAGAAAGTCGAATCGCTCTATGAAGAAAAAAACGCGCTGCTGACGCGGCTGTATCGTGCGGACCCGGTCGACCCCGAGGAGACGATCCGGAGGTACACGGAGCTCGGCGAGACGATCGGCCCGTGGATTACCGACACGGTTGCGCTGCTGAGGGAGGCGATGGAGCGCGGCGGCCGGATCATGTTCGAAGGAGCGCAGGGCGCGCTTCTGGACGTCGATCATGGCACCTACCCGTTCGTCACCTCGTCCAGCTGCTGCGCCGGCGGGATCGCAACGGGACTCGGTGTCCCTCCCTCCTCGATCACCGAAGTGCTCGGCGTGGTGAAGGCTTACACGACGAGGGTGGGCAGCGGTCCGTTTCCGACCGAGCTCTCCGACCGGACCGGGGAGTACCTCCGTTCGCGAGGTAACGAGTTCGGTACCACGACCGGCCGGCCGCGACGAACCGGCTGGCTGGACCTTGACATCGTGCGGAAAAGTGTCTACCTGAGCGGGATGACGGCGCTCGCCGTGACCAAGCTCGATGTTCTCGACGAGCTCGAGCGGATCGAGGTCGCGATCGGCCGCGATCCTTCGGGCGAGCTCAGCTGGAAGACCGTCGATGGCTGGCAGACGCCGACCGTTTCGCTGAAGCGATTCGATGATCTTCCCGAGCAGGCTCGCGATTACATCCGGCTGATCGAGGATACGTGCGGGTGCCCGGTCTCGATCGTTTCGACCGGCCCACGTCGTGAGGAAACCATCCTTCGCTGACGATCGGCTCGGAACGCGGCATGCAGCAGGGGAGAAGGATGAAAAACGCTCTGCTGTGCCTGTCGGCTATTCTGACTCTTTGTACCGTGGGGTGTATCGGGGAAGGGGGGAGCCCGGGGACCTCGCCCGCCGGCTCGACCCGGGATCTCGAAAACGTGCTGGCCGACGGCCGGCTCAATGTGATTCTCACCTGGGACTCGACCTCTTACTTTCTCTATCGCGGGGAGCCGCTCGGTTACGAGTACGAGCTGGTCCGCCGGTTCGCTTCCGATCACGGTCTGACTCTCAGCGTGGACGTCCTCGACGACCGCTCGCAGTTCTGGCCGAAGCTGAAGAATGGCGACGGGGATCTTGCCGCCGGAAGAATCTTCAGGATGACGGCCGACGAAGAGGAGGTTGCATTCAGCAAGCCGCTCTACGTCACTCCACCGGTCGTGGTTCAGCGCGGGGACGATGCGCTCGATCTGCCGGAAGCCGTCGATGACGCGCTCGAGGTCGAGCTCGAGGCGGTCGAGCTCGAAGCCCGCGTTGCCCGGGTCGACGATCTTTCGGGTCGTTCCGTACACATGCCGCGTGGAGCTCAGTTGAACGAAGTCGTCATCGAAGTCTCGGACGAGATCAGCGGCGACATTCATCTCGTGGTGGTGAAGGGCGCCTCATCCGTCGATCCGCTCATCCGGAGGGTTGCGACGGGAAAGATCAACCTCACCGTCGCGCCTCAGAATGTGGCCGAGCTCAAGGACGACTACTATACGAATCTCATAGCGGTCCCGACGATCGGTCCCCGCATGAGCGTCGTCTGGGCGTTCAGGAGAAATTCGACGGGGCTGAGACAGGCAGTCGACCGCTGGCTCGATACTCCCGAGATCGTCGAATTCCGTCAGGAGCTGTATACGAAGTACTTCGAGGATCGGGAAGGGTTTCGCGAGCGGGTCGTCGACGAGTATCTGACGAGCGAGACGGGGCAGCTTTCCCCCTATGACGATCTGTTTCGGAAGCACGCGGCCGATCTGGGATGGGACTGGCGGCTGCTGGCTTCTCAGGCGTTCCAGGAGTCGCGCTTCGAGCCGAAGGCCCGGTCATGGGCAGGAGCGATGGGCCTTCTCCAGCTGATGCCTCGTACGGCGCGTGAGGTCGGCGTCCGGGATGCGTGGGATCCGGAAGAGAACGTCGGCGGAGCGGTGCGCTATCTGCTGAAGCTCGAAAAGGCGTGGGAGGGGGAGATCAGCGATCCGGATGAGCGGCTGAAGTTCATTCTCGCTTCGTACAACGCGGGTCGCGGTCATGTCCTCGACGCGCAGCGGCTCGCCGAGAAGAACGGCGATGATCCGGCGCTCTGGGATGACGTCGCCTACTGGATGCTTCAGAAGTCGAAGCGTCAATACTTCACCGATCCGGTCGTACGCTATGGATTCGTTCGCGGGCTGGAGCCGGTGACCTATGTCGATCTGATTCTTTCGAGGTACGACCACTACCGCGAATTCGTCAATTGAATCAGCGTTTGAAACGGCCTTCGAGCCGCTCGAGAACCGGTCCCGGAACGAGACTCGAGACGTCGCCGCCGAAGCGGCAGACTTCCTTGACGAGGCGGGAAGAGACGTAGGTGTACTCGACCGACGGAAGCATGAAGAGAGTCTCGATCTCCGATGAGAGCTCCCGGTTCATCAGCGCCATCTGAAGCTCGTACTCGTAATCGGAGACCGCCCGGATCCCTCGTACGACGACCCGGGCATCGATCTCTTCCATGAAGCGGACGAGCAGGCCGTTGAAGGAGCGGATCTCGACGTTCTCGATCTTTCCGGCGACGAGGCGAATGAGCTCGATCCGCTCGGCCACCGAAAAGAGAGGGGCCTTCCCCTCGTTTTCGAGCACGGCGATCGTCACCCGGTCGAAGATCCGGGATCCTCGCTCGACGATGTCGAGATGCCCGTTTGTGATCGGATCGAACGAGCCCGGATAGACGGCGTGAGCCATGCTTCGATGTTAACAGAACGTGATAGGCTTTGAACGGGGAGTCCAAAGCCTTGCGACTGGTGACCAGAGGGGACCTGGACGGTCTCACTTGCTCGGTAATCATCACCGAAAAGGAGCCGATCGACGAGATCGTTCTCATCCATCCGCAGGACATCACCGACCGGCGAGTCGAGATCCGCTCGGACGACATCGTCGCCAATCTTCCCTACCATCCCGATTGCGGGATGTGGTTCGATCACCATCTCCAGACCCGCAGCAACACGACACCTCCCGAGGACTTCAGGGGACGGTTCGCACACGCTCCTTCGGCCGCGCGGCTCGTCTATGAGTATTACCGCGCCGATGACGAGAATCTCGCCCGTTACGCGCACCTGGTGACGGCGACCGACCGGCTCGATTCGGCGAGTCTGACCCCCGAAGATGTGACCAATCCTCGCGACTACATTCTGCTCGGGTACACGATCGACAACCGAAGCGGCCTCGGGATCGACTTCCAGGGGTATTTCCAGGACCTGGTCGAGATGCTCAAGACCAAGCGGATCGACGAGATTCTGATGCACCCGGAGGTCCGGGCGCGTGTCGAGCGTCTGAAGACCGAGCAGGAGCAGTTTTCCGAGTTCCTCAGCAAATGGAGCAGGCTCGAGGGCAACGTCGTGGTGACGGATCTTCGCGAAGCGGACGAGGTTCCGGCCGGCAACCGGTTCGTCATCTACACGATCTTTCCCGAGGCCAACGTCTCGCTCCGCATTCACTGGGGACCGGCGCGGCAGAGCGTGGTGGCCGCAGTCGGCCACAGCATCTTCAACCGCACCTGCCGCACGTCGGTGGGCGAGCTGATGTCGACGTATGGAGGCGGCGGTCATCGCGGCGCGGGAACGTGTCTGCTGCCGGTCGGCCGGGCGGATGAAGCAATCGCCGAGATTCTGGCGACACTGCGGGAAAACGGGTGAAGCAGGTTTGAGGTTGGAGGTTTGAGGTTGGAGAAGCTGAGCTCAGCAGTGAGCTTCACCCGGTTTCGTGGACAGGGTAGTAGTTGAGTGCCGATTCAGAGATCGACACCGGCCCAGTTGTTTTCTTCCTCCCCCTCGAGGGGGAGGATCGAGGAGGGGGTGCAATCGTTTGGTCGACATGCCCTCCGGTCATGCGGCCCTCCGCTCGAACTCGGCCGGGGAGATCTGGCCGAGTGCTGAATGACGACGGCGCGGATTGTAGAAGCCCTCGATGTAGTCGAACACTTCGCGCCTCGCCTCGTCGGTGTTGGCGAAGCTTGTACGGTCGATCAGCTCGCATTCGAGCGAGGCGAAGAAGCTCTCACACATCGCGTTGTCGTAGCAGTCTCCGACCGAGCCCATGGAAGGCCGTACCCCGGCCTGCCGGCACCGGAGGCCGAACTCGATCGAGGTGTACTGACAGCCTTGGTCGGAGTGATGAATCAAACCCGGGTTCGGTCGTCGTTGCTCGATCGCCATGTCGAGAGCCTCG
>JAHWKK010000020.1 GCA_019347945.1 Acidobacteriota bacterium
TGGCTGCGCCCGGGGGGTTGCTCTAGCGGGCCCCCCCGGCGCGGGTGTGCGTGTTTTTTTTTCTGCTTCGGGGGCGGGGGTTTTTGGTTTTTTTTTTTTTTTTTTTCCCCCAACCCCGGGTCGGGGGGGGGGGTTCTTACTTTCTAAAAAACACCAAAAAAAACCGTTTTTTGGTTGTTTTTTAAATTTTATTTCCAAGTTCCCCCCCCGACCCCGTCTTCTGTCAGGCGAGCTTCGATACCGCTTCGCCGATGCGGCCGACCGCTTCCTTCAGCAGCTCGAGCGAGGTCGCGTAGCTGATGCGGACGTGCTCGTCGTTGCCGAACGCCGAGCCGGGAACGACGGCGACCCTCGCCTCGTCCAGCAGATATCGCGCGAACGACGCGGAGCTGTCGATCCCCGAGCTCGAATAGAGCTCGCTCACGCGGGGAAAGACGTAGAAAGCTCCCGACGGCGGCTCGCAGTCGAGCCCCGGAATCTCGGCGAGCGCCGGAACCAGCCACGCACGCCGCTCCGAATAAGCCTCGATCATCTTTCCGATCGATTCCCGGCCGTTCACCAGCCCTTCGACCGCGGCCCACTGCGAGATCGACGAAGCATTCGACGTCGTGTGACTCTGAATCTTTCCCAGCGCCCTGATGATGTCGGGATGCGCCACGGCCCATCCGATTCTCCACCCGGTCATCGCAAACGTCTTCGACATCGAGTTGACGATGACGATCGAGGGGGAGAGCTCTTCGAACCACTCCATCGCCGAAGCGTGCTCCGCCCCGTCGTAGACGAAGTGCTCGTAGGTCTCGTCGAAGACGACGATGATTCCCTCCGAGTGACACAGCTCGGCGATCTCCCGCAGGTCCTCCCTTCCGATCACCGCGCCGGTCGGATTGGAAGGGGAGTTGAGGATGAGGACGCGCGTGTGCTCCGTAATCTCGCTCCGGATCTGTTCCGCCGTGACTCGGAAGCCGTCGTCGGCGCTGAGGTCGACGATGACCGGGGAACCTCCGACGATCTCGACCTGCTGGGGAAAGCTCACCCAGTAGGGGCTCGGAATGATCACTTCGTCGTCCTCATCGACCAGTGCGAGCATCAAATTGAACAACTCCTGCTTGCCGCCGTTGCCCGCTATGACCTGAGCGGGGGAGACGTCGAGCCCGTATCGCTCGTTGTAGTAGTCCGCGATGGCCGTCCGAAGCTCGAGGATGCCGTTCGAGTCGGTGTAGCGCGTATGTCCCTCACCGATCGCCCTGACCGCCGCGCTGCAGACGTTTTCCGGGGTGGCGAAGTCCGGCTCGCCCGGCCCGAGATCGATCACGTCGATCCCGCGTTTGCGGAGCTCGGCGGCATGTTTCGCAACCGCGAGTGTCGGTGAGGTCTCGAGGCGGCTGAGACGACCTGCAAATCGAACCATGCACCGATTCTACCCGAGGTACTGATTGACAACATCCCGAGCGAGTGAATAACCTCCGGGCATGGCACGACCCGTTCCCTTCACGGCCCATGGATGGTGGAACGAGTTGTAGACGGGGAGTGCTGACTGGCAGCGCCCCGGTACGGAAGGGGCGCGACACTCATGAAGACCTCTTCCGATGCCGGGAGAGGTTTTTTCATGAGCGAAATCTTTCTGACGATTCACGAGCCGGACGCCGCGGCGGCATTGAGCGCCATCGCGCAGGAGGGGAGCGCGCCGCTCGACGGGTTCGAGATCCGCGCCGATGCAATCGACCCGGATCGAAAAGGGATCGATCTCGCCGCCTTCCGCAAGGCGACCGATCGTCTCCTCGTCCATACGAGACGCTCATCCCCGGGCCAGGCGCGATTCGATCGCGAGGAGGCGGAGCGTGCACTGGCGTCGGGATTCGACCTCGTGGACGTCGAGTGGTCGCCCCGGCTCGATCCGGAATGGGTGCGTCTTCATCGAGACCGTGTGATCCTGTCGCATCACGACGCCGCGATGCCGGAGCTCGATCCTCTCGCGGAAGAGCTTCGACGTTTTGGAGCCGCGCGGATCAAGATCGTCGTGACGCCCGAATCGTTTCGCGACGAGCTGAGGATCCTCGAGCTCGTCGCCGGCAGCAGTGCGGCAGGCGATCTGACGGCGTTCGGGATGGGCGAACGAGCTCTGTACAGCCGGGTGGTCGCACCTTCCCTCGGGTCGAGGATGACGTTCGTCGCCAGGGAGGGACGTCCCGGCGCGCCGGGACAGTTGACCATCGATGAGATCGAAAGGGCGGACGTCACGCGACCCGGTCGCGGCTATGCGATCTTCGCGGTCGTCGGCTCGCCGGTCCGTCACTCCCGCTCGCCGGAGATTCACAACCGGATCTTCCGCGAGCGGCTGCTCCCGGCTCGATACGTCTGCATCGAGCCCCGAACGGTCGCGGAGGTGATCGATGAAATGGCCGACGGGCATCCGCTTGCGCCGCTCGGAATCAGCGTCACGACTCCCTTCAAGAAGGACGCTTTCGACGCGGGGAAGAAGCGTGGCTGGAGAATCTCACCCGAGGCAGTGCGGGCATCGGCGGTGAACACGATCGTGATGACGGGGGGACCGGGATTGGCGGCGAACACGGACGTCGACGGCTTCGCACGCCTTCTGGGAGGCCGCCCGTCCGGCAGCCGCAGCGTCGCGGTCATCGGTGCCGGCGCGACTGGGAGGGCCGCGGTCGTGGCATCCCTGGCAGCTGGACTCGATGTCACGCTGGTCAATCGCGATTCCGAGAATGGTCGTCGCACCGCGCGCGAGCTCGACGTACGATTGCGCTCTCCCGGCCGGGCGCCAATCGAGGAGGACGTCGTCATCGACACGCTGCCTCCCGGTCTGATCGACGACTGGGCGGATCTGATCCGGCCCCGGAGGATGTTCATCGAGTCGAGCTATGCTCGCGGTACGGGGGCCTTCGCGACCGCGATCCGCAGGGAGGCTGGTCTGCAGATACACGACGGAATCGATCTCCTTCATGCGCAGGCCGTTCTCCAGAGTGAGCTCTTCGTGCGGGCGATCCAGCGGGCCGTCCGGAAGGAACGGAGTGAGCTATGATTCGGTTTCGATCGTCAGTCGGGCAGCGGCTCACAGGCCCCACCGCGCGTCCCGAAGGCGATTGTCCGCGCAGGACCTCCAGCATCTCATTGATGGGCAAAACTCTATGAAAACTCTGAAGTACCGCACTCCTCAGGCGAGCCGGTGGCTCCGAAAACAGACCGAGCAGCGGGCCGAAGCGCTCGCCGAAGCCGCCGAGGCTGCCGCGGTGATCGTGAACGAAGTTCGGGAAGAGGGCGATCGAGCCGTATCGCGATCGATCCGGCGATTCGATCGCGGCTCGCTCCGGCCGAACGAAATCCTCGAACGGCTCGGACCGAAATCGAAGTCCGGATCGGATCTCGATGCCACGGTCGACCGGACGATCGAGCGGATTCGTCAGTTTCACAAGCGTCAGGTGGAAGCGGATTACGCCGTCGAGATCAAGGGGCTCCGTCTGCAGCACCGCGTCCGGCCGATCGAGCGTGTCGGCGTTTACGTGCCGGGAGGGAAAGCGATCTACATCTCGACTCTTATGATGTGCGTCGTCCCCGCCAGGCTCGCGGGCGTCGACGACATTGTCGTGGCAACGCCGATGTCCGCGGCGAAGGCTCCGGAGTTTCGTGCGGTGTGCAGGAAGCTCGGCATTCGCGAGATCTACCGGGCCGGGGGTCCTGCGGCGATCGCCGCGATGGCTCTCGGCACGCAGACTTTGAAGAAGGTGGACAAGATCGTGGGCCCGGGCAACCGTTACGTGGTGGCGGCCAAACAGCTTCTCAGCCCCGAAGTCGGGATCGACATGACCGCGGGACCGGCCGAGATCGTGATTCTGGCCGACGAAACGGCGGACGTCGAAATGGTCGCGGCCGAGCTGCTGGCGTGCGCGGGTGTCGGAGACGGCACTCTCGCGATCTGTGTGACGCCGTCGCCGAAGTTCGAGAAGGATCTCGTGAGCCATCTGAGGAGCTCGAAACGGACGCATGGACGGTCGATTGCGGCCGAGCGGTCGCTCGAGCGCAGCGGGGCCATCCTGCTCGTCAGCAACGAGAAGGAAGCCGTGCAGTTCATCAATGAGCATGGACCGCAGCAGGTTCAGATCATCACCAGAGAGCCCGCAGAAGTCGCTTCGCACATCGTCAACAGCGCGAGCATCGTCCTCGGTGCCCGAACGCCCGTCACGCTCGGAAGCTACGCAGGTCCGAATCACGTCCTCCCGACCGACGGAACCGCTAGGTTCAACTCACCGCTCGGTGTGTATCACTTCTACCGGAGGACCAACATCGTCGAGGCAGGCGAAGACCTCGCTCCGGAAATCTTCGACGATGCGATCGAGCTCGCACGAGCGGAAAGAAAACCGCTCCACGCGGCATCTCTCGAATCGAGTCGGGAGGGAGGCGAGTGAACGGTTTCACGGTCATCCCCTCGATCGATCTTCTCGATGGCAAAGTCGTCCGCCTTCTGAGGGGCGACTTCGACGAGGTCACGCAGTACGGGGATCCGATCTCGACGGTCGAGCGGTGGCAGATTCCGATGGGCGTGCCCATCCACGTGGTCGACCTCGAGGCTTCGCGAAAAGGGACGCCCACGGAGGTTAAGACGATCGCGAAGCTCGCACAGCTCGGCTACCCCACGCAGATCGGCGGAGGTGTCCGCTGTCTCGAAGACGCGAAGCTCTGGATCGATGCAGGGGCCTCGACGCTCGTCATCGGAACCATTGCGGCCGAGGATCCGGTGATGCTCGAAGCGATCGTACGGACCGTTGGCGCGGAGAAAGTGCTTCCCGCCGTCGACATGAGCCAAGGGGTGGTACGCGTGTCGGGTTGGGAGACGAGCTCCTCGAAATCGGCTCCGATGATCTTCGAGCATCTGGAGAGAATCGGGCTCACATCGGTCCTGATCACCGACATCTCCAGGGACGGGACAATGGATGGGCCCAACTTCCGGCTCTATCGCGAGATCCGGGAGCTCACGAAACTGCGGGTGATTGCTTCCGGCGGAGTCGGAACGCTCGAGGACATCACGTCGCTCGCACGCATCCCGGCGCTCGATGGGGTCGTGATCGGAAAAGCGCTCCACGAACGGACGTTTACCTGGGCCGAGGCGCACGCGCGCGCGATGACGGCTGCGTCGCTTCCGGCAAAGGTGGTTCCGGTGATGGAGATTCGCGACGGAAGGCTGATGAACGGCTACCCGGGAACGCGTGATCCTGGAAGCCCGTCGGAGCTGGCGGCGCGATGGGAAGCGGATGGCGCCGACGAGATTCTGATCATCGAGCGATCCGAGACGACCGGCGGAACCGAAGCCGGCATCGCCGTGATCCGTGAGATTACGACGCGCGCGTCGGTGCCGATCGTGGCGGGAGGCGGGATCAGCGAACGCGCCCAGGTCGCCCGTCTCCGCGAGGCCGGTGCTGATCGTGTGCTCATCGCCGCGGGGGAGCTCGATCTCGATTCTCTAGCCGCCGCCGTGGTCGAGTACGGCTCGGGCGCAATCGTCGCTCGGATCGACGTCCGGAATGAGGGGGGGGAGATCTCGGCGATGGGGCAGAACGGGGACGAGCTCGATCTCTCCGTCCTTGCCACGCGGCTGGATGCGATGGGAGTCGGCGAGATCCTCATGGCGTTCGACAAGGACGGCGATCGTTCGTTCTCTCCGGTCCCGGCGCTTCGAACGGTGGGCGCCGCGGTGCGGACGGGTGTCTCGATCCTGATGAACAGCGCCTCGCGGGAACCGATGCTCGATGCGATCGAGGCGGGCGGGGCCCGCGGAGTCGCGATCCGCGATCTCGGAGAAGCGGGCTCGAACCGACTCCTCGCGATCAAGGACGAGCTGCAGCAGCGAGGCATCCCCACACGACACAAACGGAGAAGGGCGCGGTGAAAGTGCAGTCGCTTCCCGGTTTCAGGGATTTCGATCCGGAGCGGATGGCGCTCCGCAACCACATTCTCTCGACCTGGCGGGAGGTTGCGCTCGCCTGGGGATTCGAGGAATACGATGGCCCGCCGCTCGAGCCGCTCGAGCTCTACATCGAGAAATCGGGCCCGGAGATCGTCGAACAGCTCTTCAATTTCACCGACAAGGGCGGCAGAGAAGTCGCGCTTCGTCCGGAGATGACGCCGACGATCGTCCGGATGCTCGGCGGCCGGATCAAGGGGATGCCGCTTCCGGTCCGGTGGTTCTCCATGCCGCAGCTCTTCCGCTACGAGAAGCAGCAGCGCGGGCGGCTCCGCGAGCATTTCCAGCTCAACATGGACATCGTCGGGGAGACGTCCGTCGATGCCGATGCCGATCTGGTCTGCGCGGCGTTCGAAGTTCTCCGGCGTCTCGGGCTGACGAGCGACGACGTCGTCGCCCGGATCTCCGACCGGAGAATTCTCCGGCAGCTTCTGCTCGAGAGTGGAGTTCCGGAGAATGCCCTCCACGTCGCGTACAACGTCATCGACAAGGTGGAGCGGGACCCGCGCGCGACCTGCATTCAGCGGCTCGTCGCGATCGGTGTCGATGAAAAGTCGGCAGACCGGATTCTCCGATTCGCCGAGATGTCGCTCGACGACATCCGGCGTGAGTTCCCCGAGAGCGGCGAGCTTCGCTCGATCGCGGAAGAGCTCGATCGCTATTTCGAAGCGATTACGAACCTCGGTTTCGGCGAATGGGTTCGCTTCGATATGAAGATCGTCAGGGGTCTCGCGTACTACACCGGAATCGTCTTCGAGATCTTCGACCGGAAGGGGGAGTTGCGCGCAATCTGCGGAGGTGGCCGCTATGACGGGCTCTTTGCCTCGCTGACCGACTCCGATGTTCCGGCGCTCGGCTTCGGCTTCGGCGACGTCGTTCTCGGGGAGCTTCTCCGGGACCGGTCGCTCGTTCCGAAGGTCTCGTCCGGACCGGATACGGTGGTGATTCCCGTCGACGAATCGGTGCGACCGGCGGCGCTGAAGCTGGTGGCCGCTTTGAGGCGGCAGGGGCGCCGGGTCGTCTTCCCCTACGGTAAGAGCGGTGTCGGCAAGACACTCAAGAAAGCCGCGTCGCAGGGAATCGCTCAGGCCTGGATTCTCGGACCGGACGAGCTGGCGAGGAACGAGGTGAAGGTGCGCGAGCTCTCTTCCGGTGAAGAAACGTCACGAGATCTCTCGGGGGTGCTCGGAGAAACGAGCGGTGGCTGAAGGATTCTTCACGGCGCTTCGGAATCCGGACGTTGCCGAGCTCGACGAGCTCCGTCGCGAATGGGAAGTCATTCCCTTCGTTCGTCTGCTCTGCGCGGATACGATTACACCCGTGGCGGCGTTTCGGAGCCTCGCCGACGGAGGTGAGGCCTTCCTGCTCGAGAGCGTCGAGCGGGGAGAGCAGCTCGGTCGCTACTCGTTTCTCGGAGTCCGGCCGCGCCGGTCGCTCAGCATCGACTGCGACGATGAAGGAGCAGTGGACCGGCTCCGCGAAGAGCTGAGGCCTCTGCGCGTATGGAGATCGGATGTCCTTCCTCCATTCTTCGGAGGGGCGGTCGGCTACATCGGTTACGGCGCGGCGCAATGGACCGAGAAACTTCCCGACCGCCACCGCTCCGACGACGATGGGCCAGACGCCGAGATCGTTTTCTTCGATCACGTCGTCATCTTCGATCATCTGATGTCGCGTCTTCTCCTCGTCGTCAACATCGTCTCGTCGCGAGAGGAATCCTCGGAGAGTCTGATCGCGGAAGCGGCGGCGATGCTCGACGACTACGAGAATCTTCTCGCGCGGGCGGCTCCCGATCTGGTGCGATTCGACTCGACCGTAGATTCGAAATTCGAATCGAACTTCACCCGGGAAGAATTCGAATCCGCCGTCGAGCGTGCGAAGGAGGAGATCCGGGCCGGGGAGGCGTTCCAGATCGTTCTGTCGCAGCGGTGGACCGTCCCGTTTCCAACCTCGGAAGCGCTGATGTTCTATCGAGCGCTCCGCGCGCTCAATCCCTCTCCCTATATGTTTCTCCTTCGCACGGACGATCTCACAGTCGTCGGCTCGTCCCCCGAGCTGCTCGTAAGCGTCACCGGCGACCGGCTCGAGACGCATCCGATTGCAGGGACCCGCCCGCGAGGCAGAAACGCCGAGGAGGACAGGAGGCTCGCCGAGGAACTGCTCGCCGATCCGAAGGAGAACGCGGAGCATCTGATGCTCGTCGATCTCGGACGAAACGACATCGGCAGGGTGAGCCGCCCGGGAACCGTCCGGGTCGAACGCTTCCGGGAGATCGAGCGGTACAGCCATGTGATGCACATGGTGAGCAGCGTGACGGGGCGGCTCCGGGAGGATCTGAGTCCGATCGACGCTCTCCTCGCGGCGTTTCCGGCCGGAACCGTCAGCGGCGCGCCCCGGATTCGCGCGATGGAAATCATCGATGAGATCGAGCCGTCGCGACGAGGCGTCTACGCCGGTGCAATCGCCTACTTCGGCTTCTCCGGAAATCTCGACTCCTGCATCGCAATCCGAACGGTCGTTCTCAGCGGCGACGTCGCCTCGATCCAGGCGGGTGCCGGGATCGTCTTCGACTCGGTCCCGGCCACCGAATGGCAGGAGACGGTCAACAAAGCCGAGGCGATGCGCACGGCGCTGTCGCTGGCCCGGGGCGCGCTCGAACAGGACCGGGCGCTCGAGGCGGAAAGAAAATGATTCTCGTCATCGACAACTACGACTCCTTCACCTGGAATCTCGTGCAGCTGCTGGAGATGGCGGGAGAGAAGGACCTCCGGGTCGTCAGAAACGACGAAATCACGGTCGGCGAGGTCGAGGACATGGGCCCATCCGCGATCGTGATCTCGCCGGGACCCGGCCGGCCCGAAGGCGCGGGGCGGTGCATCGAGATCGTCAGAGAGACTTCCACCGTGCCGACTCTCGGTGTATGTCTGGGACACCAGGCAATCGCGGTGGCGCTCGGAGGATCCGTCCGTCGAAGCGACGTTCCGCGGCATGGCAAGATCAGCCAGGTCAACCACGACGGCAAGGGACTGTTCCGAGATTGCCGGCCCGGGATGAGCGCGGTCCGGTACCACTCGCTCGAGATCGATCGTGAAACTCTTCCCGCCGAGCTGAAGGTCGTGGCAGAAACTCCGGACGGGACGATCATGGCGATCGAGCACGTGAGCCGCCCTCTGTGGGGAGTGCAGTTTCACCCGGAATCGTTCGGAACGGATGATGGTGCGAAGATGATCGGCAATTTTCTCGAGGAGAGACGGTGAAGGAAACGATTGCACGTCTGATCGGCGGTGACGATCTCGCGGCAGACGAGGTCCGGGAGCTCTTCGGAGCGATGATGGACGGGGAGCTCTCGGAGATTCAGAAGACCGCGGTGCTGGTCGCCCTCCGGATGAAGGGCGAGACTGCCGAGGAGATACGAGGTGCGGCCGAGGCGATGCGGAGCCGGATGTCATCGATCGAGGTCGACACGACCCATCTGGTCGATACCTGCGGGACGGGCGGCGATGCCCGTGGCACGGTGAACATCTCGACGATCGCGGCGATCGTCGCGGCTGGAGCGGGAGCGCGCGTCGCCAAGCACGGCAACCGCGCGGTCTCGTCATCGTGCGGGAGCGCGGACATCCTGCGCGAGCTCGGCGTCAATGTCTTGATCGATGCAGATCAGATGAAGGAAGTTCTGCGACGCGTCGGCATCGCGTTTCTCTTCGCCCCGGCGCTGCATCCGGCGATGGCGCAGATGATGCCGGTCCGGACCGAGCTCGGCGTCCGAACGGTCTTCAACGTCCTCGGACCGCTGACCAACCCGGCCCGTGTGAAGCGTCAGGTGCTTGGCGTGTTCGCATCGGAGCTGGTCGAGCCGCTCGCGGAGGTGCTGCTGCAGCTCGGAGCCGAACATGCGATGGTCGTTCGCGGTCTCGACGGGATGGACGAGATCTCGACGACGGCGCCGACGCTCGTCGCGGAGGTTCGGGACGGGCGGGTCACCACGTCGCAGCTCGACCCGGAGAGTCTCGGATTCGAGCGCGCCTCGCTCGAAGATCTTCGCGGCGGCGATGCAGCGACGAATGCGGGCATCGCCAGGGAAGTGCTGAATGGCGATGAAGGAGCGGTGCGCGACATCGTGGAGCTGAACGCCGGCGCCGCGCTCTACGTTTCGGGACTCGCCCGGACGATCGAGGATGGGATCGAGCTCGCAGGGGAGTCGCTCGACTCCGGCGCCGCGAGAAACACGCTCGATCAACTCGTCCGCGTTTCTCACGAGGTCGCGGAATGACTGGAATTCTCGATCGGATCGTCACCGGCACGAGGAGAGATCTCGATCGCCTCACCGAAGCCGAGCGGGAGCGGATTCACCATGCTGCGGCGGCAAAGGGAAAGGGCGACCATCGATTCCGCCGAGCGCTCGAAGAGCCCGGCATCCGGATCATTGCCGAGATCAAGGCCGCCTCCCCCTCGGCGGGTACCATCGCCGGGGAGGTCGATCCGGAAGCGATCGCGCGCCGGTACGCGGAAGGAGGAGCGGCCGCGCTCTCGGTCGTGACCGAGCCGCATCACTTTCGCGGGTCGAGAGACTGGATCCCGGAGGCGAAGAAGTCGGACCTGCCGGTCATCATGAAGGATTTCGTGGTCGATCCCGTCCAGATCGATCGTGGCTTTCTCGCGGGTGCCGATGCCATTCTGCTGCTCGCTTCGATTCTCGACGAAACGCGGTTGCGCGAGCTTCGGCAGAGAATCGAGACTCTCGGTCTCGATGCGCTCGTCGAGGTTCACGATGAAAAAGAGCTGGATCTCGCGCTTTCCTCGGGGGCGCCGATCGTCGGAGTCAACAATCGCAACCTGCGTACGTTCGAGGTCGATCTACGAACCGCGGAGCGAATCGCCCGGCGCATTCCTCCGGACGTCGTCATGGTCGCCGAAAGCGGCATCCACACGAGGCGCGACATCGAACGGCTCGAGGCCGCGGGTTATCGGGCTTTTCTCGTCGGGGAAGCGCTGATGCGGGCCGGAGATCCTGTGTCACTTCTCAGGACTCTGACTGCCGCGGAGGTGGAATCATGACGCTGGTCAAGATCTGCGGAATCACCCGTCCTGAAGATGCCAGGCTGGCCGTCGAAGCCGGGGCGACGTGGGTCGGAGTGATTTTCGCTCGAGAATCGAGGCGAAAAATCGATGACGCCGCGGCGAAGGAAGTGAGAGCGGCACTGAACGATCTGGGACATGGTGAGCTCGTCGGAGTTTTCGTGAATGAGGATCCCGCGCGGATCAACCGGCTCTGCCGGGACGTCGGTCTCGATCGTGTGCAGCTCCATGGTGACGAGTCAGACGTCGACATCGAACGCATCGTTGTTCCGGTGATCCGAGCCATTCGGGTGGGTGCGGCCCCTCCGGAGATGCCAGTGGGGGGTTCGCCCGGGATGTGGCTGTTCGATACCGCCGACGCGTCGGGAAGGGGAGGCACGGGAAAATCTTTCGACTGGAAACTGCTCGACGCATTGCAGGGACATCGCCCGTTTCTGCTCTCCGGCGGACTCGATCCGGAGAACGTCGCCGACGCGATTCGCCGCGTCCGGCCCGACGGAGTCGACGTGGCCAGCGGGATCGAGTCGTCCCCCGGAATCAAGGATCACGACAAGCTCCGCGCCTTCATTCGCGAGGTGAAGAATGCGTGAGACGCTTCCCGACAGTGACGGATGGTTCGGCCGGTTCGGAGGGAAGTACGTCCCCGAGACGCTGATCTACCCGATCGATGAGCTCGGGAAAGCGTACGGGAAGGCGAGAAAGGATCGCGACTTCCGCAACGAGCTCGATGATCTCCTGCGCGACTACGTCGGCCGCCCCAGCGCGCTGACCGAGGCACCCGGGTTTGTCTATGCGATCGGCGGTGACTTTCGCCTCTTTCTCAAGCGAGAGGATCTGAACCACACCGGCGCCCACAAGATCAACAACGCTCTCGGTCAGGCGCTGCTTGCCAGGCGGATGGGGAAGAAGCGAATCATCGCCGAGACCGGTGCGGGCCAGCACGGCGTCGCAACAGCGACGGCCTGCGCGCTGCTCGGGCTCGACTGCGTCGTCTACATGGGACGCGTCGACATGGAGCGACAGGCACCCAACGTCTACAGGATGAGGATCCTCGGAGCCGACGTCGTCCCTGTTGATTCCGGAAGCAGGACGCTGAAGGATGCGATCAACGAAGCGATCCGCGACTGGGTCACGAACGTCGCGACGACCCACTACATCATCGGATCGGTGCTCGGTCCGCACCCCTACCCGATGATCGTCCGGGATTTCCAGTCGGTCATCGGACGGGAAGCGATCGAGCAGCTCGACAATGCCGTCGGGAGACTGCCGAACACCGCAATCGCATGCGTCGGCGGGGGCTCGAATGCAATCGGTCTTTTTCACGCGTTGATCAGGAAGAAGAAGGTCCGGCTGATCGGGGTCGAAGCGGGCGGATCCGCGCTCGAGCCCGGGAAGCACGCCGCACGATTTTCCGGCGGTTCGGAAGGCGTCCTTCACGGAACCCGATCGATGTTGCTCCAGGACGAGGCGGGACAGATCCTCGAGACGCATTCCGTTTCGGCAGGGCTCGACTATCCGTCAATAGGTCCCGAGCACGCGTTTCACCAGGAGTCCGGGCGGATCGAGTACACCTCGTGCGACGACGACACCGCGGTCGAGGCCTTCCACCTGCTCAGTCGATCGATGGGGATCATTCCCGCCCTCGAGTCCGCTCACGCCCTCGGTTATCTCCTCCGGAATCCGGACGAGCATCGCGGGGAGATCGTCCTGCTCAATCTCTCGGGAAGGGGAGACAAGGACGTTGCGACGGTCGCCCGGCTCGAGGGGGATTCGATTTGAGCCGGATCACGAAAATGTTTCGCCGGCTCGACCGCGAAGAGCGGTGCGGCCTGATCGCGTACGTCACATGCGGACATCCCGACCTCGAAACGATTCCGGAGATCGTCGAAGCGCTCGAAGCGAGCGGCGCCGATGCCATCGAGCTGGGAGTCCCGTTTTCCGATCCGATCGCCGACGGTCCCGTCATCCAGTCCTCTTCCCGGCATGCGCTGCAGCGAGGGGTGTCGACGGCGGATTGCATCGCCGTTGCGGCCGCGATTCGTGAACGATCGGAGATTCCGCTCATACTTTTCTCCTACGTCAACCCGCTCATGAGACTCGGCGCGGGAGGTCTCGCGAAGAGCGCCGACGCCGCCGGGATCGATGCCGTGCTGATCACCGATCTCCCGCCGGAGGCCTCGGGTGAGTTTCGCCGGGCACTCTCCCGCCGGAAAATCGGAATGATCTTCCTCGCATCTCCGACCTCGTCGGCGGCGAGGCTGCGGCTCATCGACCAGAAGAGCGACGGATTCGTCTACTACGTGTCGACGACCGGCGTCACCGGGCCCCGACGCGAGCTCGAGGAAGATCTCACCGCGCGGCTCGATGCCGTCCGGGCGAAGCTGAAGAAGCCGCTCGCCGTCGGCTTCGGGGTTTCGGAGCATCAGCACTACGAAGCGCTGCGGGATCACTGCGACGCTGTCGTCGTCGGAAGCGCGATCGTCCGGGCGATCGGTGAGGGTAAGCGCTCCGGAGCCGCAAAGCGAGCGGCCTCGGTGGTGAGCCGGATCAGGGGTGGCGTGTAGGGGTGGGACCAGACGGCTGAATCGCTCGAACCGGTGCCCTAAACATCAGACCACGCGGTGGTCGCCAGGCTCCGGCAACGCTGTGAGGCGGGGTCCGGGTCTGAACTTGGAACTTAACTCGTGAAATTCGGTATTTTTTCAACCGATTCCGGAGTTAAGTTCCAAGTTCAGACCCGACCCCGTCGTTTCTTAGCATCGTCGCCGATATGACGGGCGCGACGAGCAGAAAACCCGCCGAGACGAGCATCGCGATCCGGAATCCCGCGGAGAATCGCTCCGGGGCGAGATGCTGTGCTGCGGGAAGCCCCGCCAGCAGTGGAATGACGCTGATCCCGATGAGCTGAGCGAGTCTCGCGACGGCATTGTTCGCTCCGGAGGCGAGCCCCGAGTGTGCGTCGTCGAGAGCGCCGAGCGCGGTCGCGGTCAGCGGGGCTACGGTTAGCCCGAGTCCGATCCCGAAGACCACGATCGGGACGAGCACGGCGGGGACGTAGGGATCGCCGTCGGCAACCCGGCTCATGAAGTACGTTCCGACCGCACAGATCGCGGGCCCGGCGATCAGTGGGATCATCGGACCGTGCAATCCGGCCCACCGCCCCGCGAGCGGCGAGAGGATCAGCAGCAGCAACGTGACCGGCGCGGTTGCCAGACCGGCCTGGAACGCCGAATATCCGAGCACGTTCTGCAACTGAATTGTCAGAAGGAAGAAGACCGTCCCGAGAACGCCGTAGACGACGATGGTGATCAGGTTTGCGGCGATGAAGGGGCGCGACTCGAAGATCGGCGGCGGCAGGAGGCGCGTCTCCCCCCGGCGGCGCTGCTGAACGATCAGTGCAGGGAGGAAAGCGAGGAAAGCCACACCCGCGGAGAGCACGGGCAACGAGGTCCATCCCTGGACCGGACCCTCGATGAGCACGAAGAGGAGAGTGCCCGCCGATGCGATCAGCAGCGCAGCTCCGGCGTAGTCGATCGCCGATCGTTTCGCCGGCTCGTCGCTCGGGATCGATCGCGTGAGAAACGCCGTCACGAGCGCCAGCGGGAGGTTCAGAAAGAAGACGACGCGCCACGAGATCGCATCGACCAGCCATCCGCCGACGACCGGGCCGAGCACAGTCGACAGGCCCGAAAAGCCCGACCAGAATCCGATCGCGGTGCTTCGATCCTCCGATCGGAAGCTCGCCTGGACGAGCGCGAGGCTCGTCGGGACGACCAGAGCGGCCGCCGCACCCTGGAGCGTTCGGAAGATGATCAGCCAGACCGCCCCGGGCGCGAGACCGCACGCGAGTGACGTTGCCGCGAAGGCGATCACGCCCCATGTGAAGACACGCTTCTTACCGACGTTGTCGGCGAGGCGGCCGACGGGGAGGATGAGAGCGCCGAGCGTGAGGAGGTAGCCGTCGAGGATCCATTGCAGCTCGGAGAAGCTGGCGCCGAGCTGCTCGGCGATTGCGGGGAGCGCGACGTTGACCGCGGTGGAATCGAGAAACGCCATCCCCGAGGCGAGGATCGTGGCGGAGAGCGTGAGGAGACCCTGCCGGGAGCGGAGCTCGAGCTTCATCGGAACGCATTGTAGAATGCGTGCGAGCCGAGAATGCGTGCGGAAATAGGTATGACCCTCATTGGCGATCGAATGAGACACGGAGGCTCTCGATGACAACCGGAGAACCGGAATCGGTCAGTTCGATTTCATGCCGCGTCGTCGCCGCTCGCGAGGACGACTCGCGCTGGTGGAGTTTCTACCTGATCAACGACGAAGACTCGCCTCTCGGCTCGGCCGTGCTCGACAAGGTCTGTTACGAATGGGCCGACCAGTATCTGGAGACGAAGGAACCGAACGAGTGCGTGATGAATCTGGCGCCCGGGGACCGGGCACGGATCTGGCGGGACGACGGAGAATCCGAGACGCGCATCGACCTCTGGCTCACCATCGAGCACCGAGGTCAGAGGGGACGATTCCTCTTCGAATTTCCAAAGCTCTACAAGCAGACCGGGAATCATCTGGACGGACTCGGCCCGGGCGCGTGAGGTCGAACCGTAACCGGTTGCGCCCCGACTGGAGATTTTCTGTCGACCCCGCCTCGTGAGGCTGGAACGGTCTCAGGCAGGGGAAAGGAGGTTCACACCGTGAGCGAAGTCTATGTGAGCACGGACGTCGACGCCGATGGCCCGATACCCGGCCCGCACTCGATGCTCAGCTTCGGGTCCGCAGCCTATACTGCGGACAAAGAGCTCCTCGGAACCTTCTCTGCCAACCTCGTCGCGCTCCCCGATGCAGAGCCGGACCCGGATACGGCCGCGTGGTGGGCCGGTCAACCTGAAGCATGGGAAGCGTGCAGGAAGAATCCGAGAGAGCCGGAGCTCGTCATGCGTGAGTACGTCGAGTGGCTGAAGAGTTTGCCGGGCAGTCCTGTCTTCGTCGGCTATCCGGTCACGTACGATTTCATGTTCATCCACTGGTATCTGACTCGATTCACCGGCGAGAATCCCTTCTCGCACTCGGGACTCGACGTCAAGACGCTCGCGATGGCGATGCTACGGAAACCGTATCGTGAGTCCACGAAATCGAACATGCCAGAACGATGGTTCGACGATCTCCCGCACACGCACGTCGCCCTGGATGATGCGATCGCTCAGGGTGCGCTGTTCTGCAACATGCTTCGCGAGCTCCGCGGAGGACAGGTGTAAAGCAGGGAATCGCGATATGAGAATCTCATCGATGGTGCGCCGTACGAGAACATTACTCCAATCCCGAAAACGCGGAGGACCGGCGATGACCGATCCAAGGGACCTTGAGTCGAATACCTCCCCGAACGTCCTGCACCGTGAGATTTTCTCTTCATCTGGTGAGCTTCTCGCAGCGCTGACGACGGTCCGGCGTGTCCATCCACCACTGATTCCGTACCAGGGCGGTGACCGTACCGTCCGAAGCGATCAGGAACAGATCACGCGGAGACGCGACAATGAACGGCATCTGGAGACGCTTCGCCGCCCGCTGATCACGGAAGGAGGGAGCCGGGGCGTCCTTCGGATGGGTATGGGCGACGGCGATCGTCCCCACCGGAATCTTTCCGGTGAAGCGCTCCCGCCTGTATCCATTGTGGTACGGCCAGAGCAGACAGCGGTAACGACCCTCCTCGTCGAGCACGAGAAATGCGCCCCGCTCGGTGTTGCGGTGGCCGCTGCCGGATCGTCGCACGAGGTCCGCGAAAAAAGCCATGATCGCGGGACTCTTCAATAGCTCATCCATTTGATCCAGGGCGGTTTCCGCCGCATCTGTTCGCCGATCCTGCGCAGAACCGGGACCGGCAAAAACTGAGAAAAAGAAGGAAAAAAGAACCAGGACGATTGATCGCACAGCCGCCTCCCTCGCCCCGGGCAGGGCGTAGAATGGGCTCGGGCCGCTGCGACCTGAGCCGGCGTGCTGCGCAGCACTTTGTATCCTCCAGAATACTTTCGGCGTTTCGCCGAGTCGTCCGAGAGCGGTTGGAAAATGGCAGGAACTGAATGATGAGGGTTCGATTCGACGTCTTCACGCTCGACGGCGGCACGCGTGAACTGCTGCGCCGAGGAGCGTTGGTAGGGATCACACCGAAAGCCCTCGCCCTTCTCGAGTACCTCGTGCGGGAGCGTCCGCGTGCCGTGTCAAAGCGTGAGATTCTGGAGCGTATCTGGCCGGACGTAATCGTCGAGGAGCAGAACGTGAAGAATCTCGTTCGGGAGATCCGAGCGGCGCTCGCCGATGACGCGACAAATCCTCGCTTCATACGGACGGTGTTCGGTCACGGCTACGCCTTCTGCGCGGAGGCGTGGATACCGCGCTCACCACCGGGACTGAAGACCCCGCGACTCGTCCACGCCGAGGGCGTCCATCATCTGGCGCCGGGTGAGAACGTCATCGGAAGAGGAGAGGACTGCTCGATCGTCCTGGATTATTCGGGACTGTCGCGTCATCACGCGACGGTGCGGTTCGCCGATGGGGAAATCATTCTCGAGGATCTCGGCAGCAAGAACGGGACGTGGCTCAACGGCCGGCGGATCGAAGCGCCGGAGCTCCTGCGTCACGGTGATCGGATCCGGATCGGAACCGTCGTTCTGGAGTTTCGTGCCGACGGTCGCGCGGACACGACCTCGACGCTTGCCGGATTCTGAGATCGGCGTCAGCCGTCAGTCGTCGAGCTCCTCGGACCAATTCAGAACGACGTTTACCGGGCCTACCTCTTCATTACTTTTAACGAGAAGGAATCGATCGCCGAAAACATCGAAACTTCGAATCCCCTCGATCGTGAAGAGAAGACGTGGAGTCGCAGGCTTCAAGCTCTCCCCTCGTCTCTCCATCTCTACAAAGTAAAGATCGTTGCCGCGCCAGTAATAAACCTCAGTTCCGTCGGCTGACCAACGGGGTGGGCGGCCGCCCCAGAGACGACCCCAGAACGTACCCACCCCTTCCGCCGATACCTGCCACCGCTTTCCGCTCTCCAGAGACTGGATCTGGACCTCCGTCCCTTTGTCGTGGTCGGAATAATAGGCCAGCCACTTGCCGTCGGGCGAGATGCTGGGCATGAACTCGTTGTGCGGAGTGCGGACCACGGGACGGGGGACACCGTTACCGGTGAGTGGCAGAAACCAGATGTCATGGCCGGTTTCCGGCGCCTGGCGTGAGAATGCGAGAACGGATCCATCCGGCGAGACCGATACCGGGCGCCCGGGTGAAGCGATCAGCCTTCTTGATGGAGCAGCGCCATCGACTGGCGCAGCCACGATCGATTTCAATTGTCCCGAAAAATAAATCACCTCGGTCTCATCGTGAGACCACACGGGATACACCTCATCTCCTGGCTCGAAACTGAGTCGGGTCGCGACGCCAGTCGGGAGGTCATAGGTCCAGATGTCGTCGTTTGCGGCGCCCACCGTCAGGGCAATCCTCTCCTGGCTCGGGGCAACGGTGGCGTAGACCATGTCGAAGTCCAGCTTCGCCAGCGTCTCAGTTCGGCCAGTTCGATCCGCAACGAGGAGAGAGGTCGATCGCGAACCGGTGCCGGGAAGGTACACCAACGCACGATCCGTGACGTCGAAGTGAGCAGCCCCGCTGGAGGGACTCCACACCACACCCTCGAGCACCTTTCGAGGCTTTCCTGCAACCGCCCACCGCCTCTCGTCAAGGGGGAGGGTATAGATATCAGCGTCACGTCCGAAAAACAGATAGCCGTCGACATAGCGGGCGCAGGACCCTCCTTCCCAGATCACCCGCCACTGCCTCGTTTTCAGCGAAAGAACTGCGATTCTCGCCTCGTCGAACGACGTCATCTGTTCCGTTCGAATCGTGAACAGCAGCGATTCGCCATCCGGAAGCGCGTGAGGCCACCGATGGCTATTTTCTCCCGCGCTCGAATCGGGAACGGTGATCTCCTCCGGCCGGCCTCCATCGGCGGGCACCCTCCAGATGCCTCCCGAGGACGAACGAGAGTAGTAGATGAATCCATCGCGGCTCCAGGTTGCGCCTCGTCCGGCCCCTCCCACTCCAGTCGCAAGGGTCCGGGGAACTCCTCCGCCAGCTGAGACCCTTTTGATGTCCCTTCCCGAGAAGAATCCGATCGAGCGGCCGTCGGGTGAGAAAAAAGGCATCCACCCGTTCTCGATTCGGGTGCCTGCGTGGAACTCGTCGAGACGTCTGACGTAGAACCCAGGCGCTCCCTGTTCCACACGACTGTAAATGATGGAGTCACTGTTTGGAGAGACGGCAACCGTGGGAGTGCCGTGGCCTAGCCCCACACCCTCGCTGCCTGTGAGAGGGACGGACAAGCGAACCACTGAGCGATCGTCGACGCGCGCCTGACGGGAGGCGAGGGCCCAGGCGGCCGCCATGGCAACTGCGGCGACTACCAGCGCGGTTATCGCCACGAACCGCCAGCGAGGCCAGGAGCGCACGGCGTTTTCCGGTTCGGTCGCGCTCTCGCGGATCCAGCGCAGTTGCTCGGCGAGATCGTGCGCCGACTCCCATCGTGCCTCCGGATCCTTTGCCAGACATCTGTCGACAAGGTATTGCAGCGCGGGACGAACCGTGCAATCGATCTCGCGAAGCGGTCGTGGGCTGTCCCGGAGAATCGACGCAACGATGTCGGCCTTGCTCTCTCCCGTGAACGCCGGCCGGCCGCCCGCCATCTCGTAGAGGACGAGTCCGAGAGCGAAGATGTCGCTCCGCGAGTCCGCCTTTTTTCCGGAGAGCACCTCGGGAGCCATGTACCGGAGCGTGCCGGCGAATCGTCCCTCCTCGGTTGGATCGAGGCGGATGGTCGTGGTCGAGTCTCCCTCGACGAGGTCGAGGAGAGGTCTGGCGAGACCGAAGTCGAGCAGCTTCGCTCCCGATCGCGTCAGCATGATGTTCGACGGCTTCAGGTCTCGATGGATAATGCCCGAGCGGTGCGCCATCGCGAGGGCTTCGGAGATCTCGATTCCGTAACCGAGGAGCTGGTCGTGGGGGAGCGGTCCACGCTCGAGACGTTCGGCGAGGGTTTCGCCTTCGCAGTACTCCATGACGAGATAGGTAAATCGGGATTCTTGAGCCGAGGGATCCTTTCTCGTGCCGCTCCGGGCCGTCGCTTCTCCAACGTCGTGGAGGACGCAGATGTGCGGGTGGTTCAAGGTCGCGACCACCCTGGCTTCCCGATCCAGCCGGGCTCTCAGGTGTATGTCTTCGGCGAACTCGGCGGGGAGAACCTTGACCGCCACCGGCCGGCCCAGACGCGTGTCCTCCGCTTTGTAGACCTCTCCCATCCCGCCGGTGCCGATCGGCGCGACGATCTCGTAGGGCCCTAGGCGAAGCCCGGATTGAAGCGTCATCGCGGAACTTCAGCATACACCCGATCGCAAGCCTTACGAATCGGGCATGCCCCTGAAAGCAGTCTCTCCGGGCGGGAGAAGATGGGAAGAAGAGCCGAGAAGAGGAGAAGAGGATCACACCTCAGTACAGTCATCGTAGTCGGAACCAGAATGGCTCCGCCGTTCAGAAAGAATTCGAGGCACGCCTCGCGACCTCCGGGAACGCGGCCGAGAAGATGCGTCGCCTCGGTGAGGTTGGGTCACAGCCAGAGAATCAACTTCCGGCCTCGTTAAGTTGCGTTTCTGGCCCTGGCCCCAACTTCCCGAATCTTGACCCGGGCACGCACTCCGATGGGTGGCCCCAATTTGCCTTTTTCGCTTAGGCTTCTGCCAGTAGATTTGTTCGGAAATGTCAGCATGGAGAGGCGCCCGATCGGGCGCCTCTCGTACGTTCAGCGATCAGCGATCAGCAATCACTCGATTGAACAGTTGTCGGAGCTCTGAGACGTCAGCCGTTTTACCCGCGTTTTTGCAGCGAGAGGCTCATCGCACGGTCCTCTGGCGACTCCCGAAGGTTGCACGCTTCTTCTCGGCCTGTCACACGCCGACTTCCGCGGCATTACAGCCTGACGGCAGAGGCGGCAATTGTCAGGACGGATTGGAGGGTCACCCATTGCGACCAGACCCGGTTTGATCCGCGCAGCATAGAGGGTCAGACCTTCGAAGGTGTGACCCCGATTTCTGGATGTTACTCAGCGCTATCACGTTCCACTGCTGCCCAAAACGAAGATTAGAATCCCGGCACGAGTCCAATCAGGTCGTAAGTGGCGGTCGATGGGCCGATGGGCGTGATGGTGATACGGGACGCCGGTAGAGCAGGAAGAAGTTCGGACCTGGAGCGACAATGCGATGAGCTGGATGCCATGAGCCCGAAGGAGCGTGAGAAACATCTCATTCCGCAGGGGAAGTGTTCTGACGGCTGCGCGAGGAGTTCGAGAAGGGGGTAGACTTTTCGCCTTGATTCGACGTCACGGTCATCAGCCGCATCGCGGAGCTCATATCGCGTCATAGGCTGGGTCGGTATCGTATGTCGCAACGAAAGGAGGAAGCGATGAATCGCGGAAACCGTCACTGGAGGGGAATCATCATCGTCGTGGCGACTCTGGCGTGGGGGGGCCCTGGGGCGCTCCGGGCGGACTCGGAGATCAAGGCTCTGGTCGGCGGACGGTTGATCGATGGCTTCGGGGGACGGCCGGTGGCGAACAGCGTCATCATCGTCGAAGGCGAGCGCATCCGGGCGGTGGGGCGGATGGGAGAGATCGAAATCCCCGAACAGGCCGAAATCATTTCGACTGAAGGGATGGATGTGCTGCCGGGGCTTTGGGACATGCACGTCCACCTGATGATCAATGGTCACGCGGACTACGACCACTGGTTCTCGACCTATCCCGATCTCTACCGCAGTGTCATTATGCCCGCGTCCGCGAACCAGCTCCTGCTCGCGGGTGTGACGAGCGCCCGCGATCTCGGTGCTCCGCTCGAAGACATCATCGCCGTCCGGGATGCGATCAACCGCGGAGAGATTCCGGGACCCACGATGTACGTCTCGGGTCCGTTCATTCAGCACCGGCCGTATCCCGGCACCGAGCAATACCGTTGGGGGGTGAGCGGAGCGGAAGACGCACGAAGAAAAGTGCGGCGGCTGATCGAGGCCGGCGTCGACGTGATCAAGCTGATCGATCAGGATCAGATGACGATGGAGGAGGTCCGGGCCGTCGTGGAGGAGGCGCATCGCCATGGCCGCACGGTCGTCGCGCACGCGCACCGTCCGGAGGAGATCCGGCGCGGACTGGAGGCCGGCGTCGACTGTTTCGAGCACACCGGGCTGGCGAGTGCGCCCGAGTACCCGCCGGACGTCATTGAGATGATTCGGGAAAGGACGGCTCAGATGAACCGCGGGCCGCTCTTCTGGACCCCGACCGTCGAGGGGCTCTTCAACTACGAAGCGCTGCGGGACAACCCGGAGATCCTCGATTCGACCGAGTGGCATCTCGGACTGCCCGAGGAGATCATTCGCGACATCCGGGACTCGTTCCGCCATCCGGAGCGACTTTCCTACTTTCAGCTAACGCCGCTCCGCCGTCCGACGCTCCGGCATAAGATCGAGCAACTGCGGGAATCGGGAGTGGTTCTGCTGATCGGCACCGACAGCGGAATCCCGATGAAGTTCCATAGCCAGTCGACGTGGAACGAGCTCGAGGTCTGGGTGCGGGGGATGGGCATCAGCCCGATGGAGGCGATTCGGGGCGCCACCTACTGGCCATCGGTCCTGATGAAGGTGTCGGACGAGGTGGGCACGGTCAGCGAAGGAAAGTACGCCGACCTCATCGCGGTGCGGGGAGACGTCCTGAGGCACATCAGCCTTCTTCAGAGGGTCGATCTCGTGATGAAGCGGGGGACGCGATACAAGTGAAGTGACGTCGCTCAGCGGGCAGTCTGAGGCTGGGTTTTGAAACCCAGCCATTCAGGCGAACGCCGGGTCCGCTCGGCTGATCCTGAGCAGGTGGAGAAAGGCTGGTTTTCCGGAGCTGGCCCCACCCGTGGGCCTGCGGCTACTCGAACGGTACCAGGCACTCTTTCAGTCTGGCAGGGGCCGGGGTCCGCCGGATCCGACGGTGATTCGATCACGCCCGAGTCGCTTCGATGCGTAGAGCGATTCGTCCGCGATGCGAAGCAGCGCTCCGACCTCCTCTCCGTGGTCCGGGTAGACAGCGATTCCGATCGAGACGGTGATCGGCATCGAGACTTCTTCGTAGTGCTGGATGCGTAGTTCCTTCTGGAGACGGTTTGCGTAAATGAGAGCGCCCGCTTCCCCCGTGTCGGTCATGGCGACGAGGAACTCTTCTCCGCCGGTCCTGACGGTCAGATCGCTCGTCCGAGCCGTGTCACGTATGACGTGAGCGACACGCACCAGGATTTCATCGCCGCGAGCATGGCCGTACGTGTCGTTCACCTTTTTGAAGTGATCGAGATCGATGGCGATGAAGCTCACCTGAGTTTTGCGACGGCGGGCCATTGCCATGTGGATCCGCAGGTACTCGTCGACGAACCGGCGGTTGTAGAGGCCCGTCAGAGGATCGGAGATCGCCTGTTGCTCGAGCTCCCGATTCTTTTCGTCATGATCGAGCATCATCTGAACATTCTCGATCCCCAGTGCGATCAGGTTGGCCACGGAGGCGATCATGCTTGCTTCCCGCGGGGTCAGCGCGTGACGCGTGGTGCTCAGCGCGGTGATCACGCCCACCGCGCGTGTCCGCCCCTGAAGGGCTACACAGACGAGCGGATACAGGCGCTCATCCCTCGCTCGGTCCTGAAGCTGGAATTCGCTGATCGGAAGGTCCCGATTGTGGATCGTTCCGGAAAGCCGGCTCTGAACCTGCTCGTCGATCTGTTTTTCCTTGTCGCGTGCAGCGCCGTACGAGGCATGCAGGCGCAGACGCCCACGCTCGAGAAGATGGACGACCACTCCATCGACGAGCTCGTTCCTGATGAGAAGGTCGATCGCGTCGGCGAGAAACGCGTCCGGATCTGTTGCTGCGGCGGCGAGCAATCCGACCCGACTGAGCGTGTCCGCCTGCTCTTTTCGTAGCCGCATCTTCCTGCGCGAGATCCCGAATGCCAGCAGGAGGAGCACCAGCAGAGTGATTGCGAAGGCGACCGCTTTGCCGTACCGGTTCACCCATGCGCCGATCGGAGATGCCTTCGACTGCACGCTGATCCAGGAGGGCGAGCCAACCATGAGTTGAAAGCCGTCGTTATGGGGAGGGTTTTCTGAATAGATGGTCACGACACCGGTAACGCTCACCTCGGACGAAGGCGGAACAGAGGTCACCGCGAAGTCCCGCAGCACGCCTGGCGGCAACGCCAGTCGCATCGTGGAGCCCGCGTGCTGGAGGTCATAACCGACGTAGGGACCCAGCTGGACCGGGGTCCCGATGGAGCCGCGCACTGTTACAAGCTTTCCGTAGTGCTTCCATTGTGCTGCCTCTTGCAGAGTCAGCACGAGCGGCTCGGGCAACTCCCGCTGGCCTAAAATCGCGACGCGAGGCCGGTTGATCTGAATGGCGCCTCGATACTGATCGACGGTGCCCACCACGTCGATGAGCGCGCCTGGCGGGATGTTGGGTCCACGCTCGGCAATGGAGAAAGCGTACGTGCCGGCCGTCTCATCCTGGAAGTAGACGTGCAGCCTCTCCTGAGAGACGACGCCGGAGCCGATTGTGACTGTTCCCCGGACATGAACAGGTTCGCCGAGCCTGTCAGGGATCGTATCTCCGTTCGAATCTCGAATTACCTCAGCGATTGTGATTATGCGAAGAGATGCCGCCGCCCCGGAGGGTGTCTCGCTCTGTTCCTGGGCTGATGACAGCGCCGGAAGCATCGCGGCAATCGCCAGGAGGGTCCGGAGTCGTTTCGAGCAGACGGCGGGCATGATCAGATCGGCTTCATCATACCGGTGTTGCGGGCGGATCGCATCTGCCGATGCGCCCTTGCGGCAAGGCGCTATGGCGATTCGGTCTGGTTTTTTCGATGTGCGGGAGGCTGCTTCCTCGCCGATTTCTGCGCTGTTCCATTCCCAATGGACTTCCTCGGCTTCACGTTATGATGCCAATCATGATCGGATCGACGGTTTCGCACTATCGAATCCTCGCTCCACTGGGTGAGGGTGGGATGGGCGTAGTCTTCGAGGCGGAGGACACGCGGCTGCGCCGACGCGTGGCGCTGAAGTTTCTTCCGAGCGGAACCGCCGTCAGCACCGAGGCGGTTCTGCGCCTGAAGCGCGAAGCGGAAGCGACGTCCGCACTGAATCATCCGAACATCTGCACCATCTTCGACATCGGGGAACACGCCGGTGCTCCTTTCATCGTGATGGAGAAGTTGACCGGGTCGACGCTCAAGCAGTACATCGGGGGCAGGCCTCTCCCCCTGGAGCGCCTCCTCATCCTTGGGGCCGAGATTGCCGACGCGCTGGACGCGGCGCATGGCGCGGGAATCATCCATCGGGACATCAAGCCCCAGAACATATTCGTCACCAGCCGCGGCACAGCGAAGCTGCTGGATTTCGGTCTGGCGCGACTCGACGACACGAAAGCAGCGGGAGCGGATCCTGTGGATTCCGAGTCGCCGACGGTTGCCTTGCCCGGCCAGCTCACGGCGTTAGGCGCCACGGTAGGCACCCTCGCTTATATGTCTCCGGAGCAGGCGCGTGGTGAACCGGTGGACGCGCGTTCGGACCTCTTTTCGTTCGGCGCAGTGCTGTACGAGATGGCGACCGGCCGCCCACCTTTCGTCGGCCAGAGCTCGGCTGTCATTCTCGACTCCGTTCTCAACCGGGAACCGCCTTCTCCATCGCAGATCAATCCAGCCCTGCCGCCGGAGCTCGATACCCTGATCGTGGGCGCTCTGCAGAAAGATCGAGACGTGCGCGTGCAGAGTGCAGCAGAGATTCGCGCGCAACTCATGCGCCTCCGGCGACAGGATGCGACCGGTCAGAGCCGCCCCGCCGCTCCTGCGCGTATGCTCTCCAGCCGCAAGGCAATCGCAGCATCGGTAGTTCTCGCCGTCCTGATCGTCGCAACGGTCTCGGTCCTGCTCCTGAGACGCAACCATACGGCCGATGACGCCGGACCGATCACCTCCGTTGCTGTACTTCCGTTTGTCAGCGCAACAGGGAGCGAGGAAAGCGAGTACGTGAGCGAGGGACTCGCGGAAACGCTGATGAATCACCTGTCGAGAAATCCGCGGCTCAGGGTGATTCCGCGGAGCACGGTATTCCGATACAAAACCGAGAAGATCTCTCCGAAGCGAATTGCGGAGGAGCTCGGGGTCCGCGCGATCGTGGCGGGCCGTCTCGTTCAGCGTGGGGACCGATTGACCGTACACGTGGAGCTGATCGATCCGAGAGCGGATGCTCAGTTGTGGGGCGCGCGATACGAGCGGAGTCGGGCGGAGCTCCTCACATTGCAGCGCGAAATGTCGGAAGAGCTCGCGCGCGCACTAAGGACGCGCGGCGCTCCGGTCGAGGAGACGTCGCCGCGGCATATGACCTCCGATGAAGAGGCGTTCCAGCTCTACCTGAAAGGCCGTTACGAGTGGAACAAGAGAACGGGACCAGCGCTGCGAACTGCGTTATCGCACTTCCAGTCTGCCATCGCACGTGATCCCGACTTCGCGCTCGCTTACCTCGGGCTCGCCGACACGTACGCAATCATGGAACAGTACACCGATGAGCCGGCCGCGGTTCTGCTGCCGAAGGCGAGAGAGGCGGCAGTGCGCGCCCTGGAGGCCGATCCCTCGCTCGCCGAAGCCCACGCCACGCTCGGCCTGATTTATCAGCAGATGTGGCGATGGGAGGAAGCCGAAGCCGAATTCCGGAAAGCCATTGCCCTCAAGCCGAACTACCCGACGGCGCGCCACTGGTACAGCATTCATCTGCGCTCCGTCGGCCGACCGGAGGAAGCCCTCGAGCAGATCCGCATCGCCCAACGGCTCGATCCTCTGTCAATGATCATCGGCGTTGCCGCGGCGTCAACACTCGCGGAGTCCGGACGTCATGAGGAAGCGATCAAACGATACCTGGAGCTCGATCCTAACTTCTACATCGTCCAATCGCGTCTCAGCCGGTCATACTCGGAACTCGGAAGGCATGACGACGCCGTACGCTCGGCCCGCTATGCCGTGCAGCGTTCGGGCGGAGCTTGTGAACAGCTGGCGGATCTCGGGAGGGCCTGCGCAATGGCCGGCGATACGAGCTGCGCGACGGCAGCCTTGCAGGATCTCCGGAGCGGTTCCGACGGAGCGGCTTGTGATCCGGTCTGGGCTGCGTACGTCCATGCCGCACTCGGTCAGGCTGATGCCGCCTTCTCCGCTCTGGAGAACGCCTACGATCAGAAGAGCGCGAGGCTCTCGTACATCGAGACCGACCGGATCATGCTGGGACCGCTGCAGACCGACCCCCGCTACGCCGAGTTGCTCCGAAATATGAGCATTCGATGATCGCTTCGATCACCTTTTGCTGACCCTCGCGAAATGCGCCGCCCGGCTGATCAGGCGACTTCCTGAGACAGCCGAGAGCAGTGGCTCCGACTTCACCGTTTCTCTGCTTCGTCCTTACAGCGAAACCGACTCCCATCCCATGAACTGCGGATGTCCGATCATCATCCCCTCGGGCATCCTGGCCGACGCATGCGCCTTTCGAAACGCTTCGCTCCTCGTCCAGTCGACGAACTGCTGTTCGGTTTCCCACATCACGTGACTGGCGTAGCGATGGGAGCCGTCGTCGTGATCGGCGCCGCGCACGAGATGGAACTGCATGAAGCCGGGAACTTCGTCGAGGTGCGTCGTCCGCTCCCGCCATCGTCCTTCGAACTCTTCACCGCGTCCCGCGGCGATCCGGAAATGATTCATAGCGATGTACATGACGAGAGTTGTAACACATCATTCGGAAAGCGCCCCCGGCAGGGCTGCAGGAGCGCGCGCGCGGTCGATCTTCGACTGACCACAATCCCGGGCGAGAGACCTCACCGATTTAAATTGCAGTCCGCGCCCTCATACGCCATCATTCCACAATCAGCCCATGACACTGCCAAACGGAAGCAACCTCGGGCCGTACCAGATCGTTTCGCGACTGGGTGCCGGTGGCATGGGAGAAGTCTACAGGGCACTCGACACGCGGCTCGACCGCAGCGTCGCCGTCAAGGTACTTCCTTCTGATACTTCGGGAGACGAGAAAGCCAACGCGCGGTTTCAGCGTGAGGCGAAGCTCATCTCGCAGCTCAGCCATCCGAACATCTGCGCTCTCTACGACATCGGCAGGTCCAACGAAACGACCTACATCGTCATGGAGCTGATCGATGGAGAGACTCTCGGCTCGCGCCTCCAACGGGGTCCCCTCCCTCTGCGCGAGATCTTCCCCTGCGCGATTCAGATCGCGGATGCTCTCGACCGCGCGCACCGCACGGGAGTGATTCACCGCGACCTCAAGCCGGGCAACGTCATGCTGACCAGGGGAGGCGCGAAACTCCTCGATTTCGGTCTGGCGCGTGCGATCAACCCGGTGGTCGCAGAGGATGATCCCACCCAGGCCGCACCTCTGACCTCCGCTGGAATGGTCGTCGGAACACTGCCGTACATGGCTCCCGAGCAATTGCACGGTCGCGAGACCGACGAACGTTCGGATATTTTCGCGTTTGGCGCTTTGCTCTACGAGATGATCACCGGCAGGCGGGCCTTCCACGCCAGCAGCTCCGCGAGCCTGGTTGCGCAGATCCTCGAGCACGAGCCGCCCGCTCCATCCTCGCTTCAGCCCATCACACCCGCTGCACTGGAACGAGTGGTCATGACCTGCCTCGAGAAAGATCCCGAGCGGCGATTCCAGTGCGCTGGTGATCTCGCAAGAGAACTGCGTAGGATCGAAACAGGGACTGCCATCGAGCTGGAAACGGCGACCACGATCGGACCGCTTAAGTCGCGGCCGATGCTCTACGGTCTGATCGCAGCCGGCGTCGTCGTGGCGCTCGCCGCGGCGGTTGCGGGATTTCTCGCCGGCCGCCAGGGAACCGATCCGGCACCTAGAGCAACGTTCACTCAGCTGACGTTCGGCAGCGGCGAAGAGCTTCATCCGACGATCTCACCTGACGGGAGAATGTTTGCTTACGTCAAGAGGGCCGATGGTCAGCGGGACATCTTCCTGCAACGGACCGGAGGATCGAGCGCCATCAATCTGACCGAGGGAAATCAGCTTGACGATGAGGCACCAGCATTTTCACCCGACGGCAATCTGATCGCCTTCCGGTCGGACAGGGACGGAGGCGGCATCTTCGTCATGGGGGCTACCGGGGAGTCGGTTCGGCGCCTGACGGAGAGCGGTTTCAACCCCGCCTGGTCGCCGGATGGCTCGAGGATCGTGTACTCGACGGAGAGGACCGGTACTCCGCGCACCGTCTACGGCGGTGGTGAGCTCTGGACCGTCGAGCTGGGAAGTGGACGCTCGGAGCGGCTTTTCGAAGGTCCCGCTCTGCAGCCGTCCTGGTCACCCGATGGACGGCGCATCGCCTTCTGGGCCGGCCGCAGTGGTGGCCACCGCGACATCTTCCTGATCGACGCAACAGGGGAACCGGAGAGCCTGGTCAATGTGACGGCGGATGCTCATCTCGACTGGAATCCCGTCTGGTCGCCCGACGGGACCACTCTCTACTTCTCGAGTGAGCGCAACGGCACGATGAATCTCTGGCGCGTCGCCATCGATCAGACTTCGGGGAAGCCGGCCGGCGCGGTCGAACCGCTCAACGCCGCCTCGCCGGACGCGTCGTCCATCTCTATTTCAGGAGACGGCACGCGGATACTGTATCGATCCACCTCTCACTACGGAACACTCGAAAGGATCCGTTTCGACGCCACAACGGAAACCGTGGAAGGGGACGGAGTCGTGTTCGACGGGTCGCTTCCCATTCGCAACGCGGCCGCATCCCCCGATGGTTCGTGGATCGCATTTTCGACCTCCGGCATTCAGGAGGACGTGTACGTGATGGCGGCCGACGGCACCGACGTTCGGCAGCTGACCAGTGACGCTTCGCGTGATCGTGGCATCAGCTGGTGGCCGGACGGCTCGCGCATCGTCTTCTACTCCAATCGTACCGGCACATGGCAGGGGTGGACGATCCGTCCCGACGGAAGCGGCCTCGAGCAGCTTACGGAAATGGCGGCAAACTGGCCGCGGATCTCCCGCGACGGGACGCGCGTCACGTTCGTTGGCGAGAATCAAGGAATCGTCGCGGAGCTTGCGACCCTGCCGGTAAGTGAGGGGAGGCCGCTTCCCCGGGTCGAAGGGAGTTCCTTCGCGCCCGCGACATGGTCGCCCGACGGAACGAAAGTCGCGGGAGCACCGTGGGGCAGTGTAGGTACCTACATTTACTCGCCGACGATCGGCCCCGCCTGGTCTCCCCGACGGCGAGGATCAGCGCTTTCATCGACGACCGGCGCCTGCTGTTGATCGAGCGCGACGGACGGATTCGGGTCGCGGATGTGGCAACACTGGAAGCGCGAGACGTCGGGCACGTCCCGACCTCGGACGACACGGACGCGCTCGACTCCATCTCGATCTCGACCGACGCCGACACCATTCTCCTGGTCCGCACCCGCGCCGACAGCGACATCTGGCAGATGACCATCCCCTCCACTCCGAGCCGGTAACTCATGAGGGGTCCGCGCGGCTCGGAAACTGTCGTGACATCTCTCCACCAGGAGTAGAATGCTCTCGAGCCGAAAATGTACGAGGAACCGAAAAACGAACGTGTGGTCCCCATTGGGACATTTTGATTTTTTACCCATTTTTTACGCGATCACTCACTCGCGAGTGCCCGTTCGGGCAACAGCCCGCGAACGGGCTGTTGCCCAAACCCGGGGATAGAGACGATGGCGGGGAAAAGTCCGCCCATGTCATCCTGAGCCGCCGAAGGACGGCGAAGGATCTGGGGGTGGCTCGCGAATCATCGTGGTGGCGGGCCGGAGGAATCATTCATGAGCCCGCGCCCAGATCCTTCGCCGTCCTTCGGCGGCTCAGGATGACGAGTGTGAACGCGTCGACCATGTCCGGCGAAGCTCGTGAATCGCGGTTGAAGAGGCGGGCGCGACCTGATCCGGTTCTCTCGGGTTTTTCGGTTTGGGCAACAGCCCGCGAAGACCTGACCCTAATTTGGAATTTGCCAATATGCCCAATTGGCCGCTGTCCACCGATCCGGGGCAACCTCAACCCTCTACAGCGAAGGAGCGAAAGATTGAAAGGATCATCGTGGTTCATGGTTGTAGCTCTCATGGCCGGGTTGATTGTTTTGACCGGCATGATGGGTCGCCGTTCGCGCCGGGAAAGGGCCCACCTCGCCGCTCACAGTCGGTCTGATATTAACGCTCTTGAATACAGGCGATGTCCCTTCTGTCGGGGAGAGTTACGTCACTTATCGGGCTCCGGCAGGGAATACTTCGGCGCGACTAAAGACGTCGACGATTTCAAGTGCCGCAACTGCCGACTCAAGTTCCGGCACATCGTAAAGGACAACATCAGTACGTTCTACGAGTGGTGGGGCTTGAAGACTGGGTGGGATGAGTGGTCAGATTTGGTCACGCGCCATGAACGCTGACCCGCTCGCAGCAACCCAAGTTGGCTTAGACGGTCGCGAGAGCGACGCGTAGATCCCGGAGTCCATCGTGTAGTATCAGGTGAACGGGGAACACCGATGGGCAGCCCCTTCGCGAGCGGCACCGAGGTCTCCCGCTACCGGATCGCCGAGCGAATCGGGGCGGGTGGGATGGGTGAGGTGTACTCCGCGGAGGACCCGAGGCTCGGGCGGCACGTTGCGCTGAGATCCTGCCGCCGGGAGCTCGTCGAGAACGAGGACCGGGGCTGGAAGGAGGAGATGCTCCGCGCTGGTCGAAGGACGAGAACGAGTTGTTTTATTTTACTCCGGCCGACGAGCTGATGGCTGTCGACTTAGGCGTCGACGGTGAGCGGATCGAAGTCGGGAAGCCACGCCACCTCTTCACGACATCGACGTACCGCTGGAACGAATTTTTCGATGTGTCGGCTGACGGCCAGCGTTTTGTCGCCCTGTTTCCGCTATCCTTACTGAGAGGACGAGGGAATGGCGCGTTTATTCGACGACGAATCGAGTCGGGATTTCTTTTCCGAAAAATACTCCAGGATCCAATCTGCCGCGGCGCTCAGAATAGAGGAGGCCGTCCTCGGGCATGCTTCCGGGCTGAGCGGTTACACGACCGTCGAGCAGGCCCGGCTTCTCCGCGAGAGAATAGAGCTCTCTCCGGAATCGCGGACTCTCGATCTCGGCGCAGGGAGAGGATGGCCGGGGGCGTATCTGGCGCGTGAGACGGGATGTCCGCTCGTTTTTTGCGATACGCCTTTCGAATGTCTTCACGAAGCTCTGCTGCAATCCGGATGCGACACCGATACGAGCCTCTCGGCCGTCGTCGCGGATGGACGTGCGCTGCCCTTCCGAGCGGAGACATTCGACGCGATCGTCTTCGCCGACGTCTTCTGATGAATCGAGGACAAGCTCTCCGTGCTGAGAGCTTCCCGCAGAGTCCTCGCCCGGGATGGCCGTATCGGGGGCTACACGATTCATACGCCGCCAGGTCTGTCAGAGGAAGAGGAAGCGCTGGCGTGCGAGTACGGGCCCTCTCAGGTGAACGGCTCGTCACGACCCGATGAGCTCTTCGAGAGCGCCGGTTTCACCGTTCTGGAGATGGCCGACGTCACCGACTCGCTCGCGGAGGCGTGTCGTTCGCTCGCCGAAGGCCGGGCAGGGATCGAAGCGATCCTCCGCGAAGAGGAGGGCGATCAGAGATACGAGGAGGACCAGCAGAAGAAGTGGGGGATGGTGAAGGGAGTCGAAGAGGGACTCCTCCGAAGGACGCTCATCATCGCGGTGAAGAAGTGATGGTCACTCGGCTTCGAGGAGTTTGAGCTGCCAGAGATCGCGGGCGCTGCGATGCAGCACCGGCGCGAGTGCGAGGTGGCCCGTCTTCCCGATGCTCTTCTCGAGGAAACGGAGCTCCTCGAGCTTCGCCGCGATCGTCGGATCGGGTGGGACCAAAAAGCCGGACTCCCGCATCATGTCAGAGCGTGACCGCTTTTGCCGTCGTCAGACCGGAATCGAGAATGCGAGTCAGATCGCGATCACGAGCGAGCAGGTCGGCCCCGTGCAGCTCAGCCAGTTGCACGATCAGGCAGTCGATCGTCGAACGCACCGTCACCCCGCGTCTGCGGAGCTCGCGATACAGCTCCGCCGCGGAGAAGTACGTTTCCGGTTCGATTGGTGCGAGACAGACCATGTCGCGAAACTGTCGCTCGAGCGCCGTCAGAGTTCTGGAGCGCCGGAGACCCTGAAAAAACTCGGCGATCACGACGCCACACGTGACGAGCTCGACTTCATTCGTGATCAGACGCACGAGAATGTCGGCTTCCCTGGAGCCCGCCTCGTTGAAGAAATCCGCCCAGACGGACGTGTCGACCAGGACTCTCACCGCCGCTCTCTCAATTTGTCGATCTCACCTTCCCAGGCGACCTTTCCGCGGAGGTCGAGGAGTCGCTTCCGCCGTTTTGCTCGGGCAAAAGCACGCAGAGCCTCATTGACGACTTCGGTCTTCGTCCGACTCTCGGAGGCCTCCATCGCTTCCTCGAGTGCGATCTCGTCGATGTTGAGTGTCGTTCTCATTATCTGCCTCCATCCTCATATCATAACAGAGGAATCGATGCGGATCATTGCATACATTGGGTTCCAGCCTTATTTGGAGCGCGGTACGAAGTGCCGCTTCATTTCTTCCTCTCCCCGCCGACGAAGTGCGGGTAAGACGCGACGTTACTGCGGGGAGAGTGAAAAGGTGCCGCGGTGACACGAGCCGAAGATCTGGCGCTCGAGGGTGAGATGCCGGAGTCATCGTGTAATATCAGGTGAACGGGGAACACCATGGGCATCACCTTCGCGAGGGGAACCGAGCTTTCCCGCTATCGCATCGTCGAGCGGATCGGTGCGGGCGGGATGGGTGAGGTCTACTCCGCAGAGGACCCGACGCTCGGCCGCAAGGTGGCGCTGAAGATCCTGCCATCGGAGCTCGTCGAGAATGAGCAACGGGTCGCCCGGTTCGTGCGAGAGGCGAAGACAGCCTCGGGGCTCGATCATCCGCACATCGTCACGATCCATGAGATCGGCGAGGCCCAGGTGTCACCCGACGGTGCCGCGACGCCGTCGACGATTCACTACATCGCGATGGAGCTGGTTCACGGCTCGACGCTCGCGCGAAAGATTCACGAGGAACGCACGGAGCTGCGCGAGCGAGTACGCTGGCTCGCGCAGGCGGCTGACGCCGTGGCGAAGGCACACGACGCAGGCATCATTCACCGCGACCTGAAACCGGAGAACATCATGGTGACGGCGGACGGCTACGCGAAGGTGCTCGACTTCGGCCTGGCGAAGCTCACCGAGACGGGAGAGGTCAGTGCAGACAAGACCACCGCCGCAATGGATCGAGACACAGCCGAGGGTGTGGTCCTCGGGACGCTCGCCTACATGTCGCCCGAACAGGCGCGTGGCCAGCGGGTCGATGCCCGATCGGACATCTTCTCGTTCGGCTCGATCCTCTACGAGGCGGTGACGGGTCAGCGTCCATTCGAAGGGGATGAGAAGATCGAGCTGGCACACGCGATCGTTTCGCAGAAGCCAAAGCCGATCCGCGAGCTGAACCTCGCTTGTCCCGACGAGCTACGAAAGCTGATCGGACGCTGTCTCCGCAAGTCCCCTGACCGCCGCTACCAGTCGATGAAGGACATCGCGATCGAGCTCGCCGAGATGGCCGAGGACTGGGAAACACTGTCGGTGGGCGGGTCGACTTCATCTGGAGCGACCGTGCCATTCTCCGGCATCAGACACGCCGGCTGGAAGACATGGCTGGCGGTGGCCGGAGTCGTTATCGGGCTTTTGGCGGCGGGTGGGATCCTCACCGAGCTGTGGCGATCGCAGTCTACCGTCGCACCGGCGACTTCGAGTCCCCGCTTCCAGCTCGAGCCACCGTCAGGAGTGTTGATCGAAGAAAGCGGTGCGCAGACGACGTTCAGTCTGTCTCCGGACGGTCGCCTCATCGCGTTCATGACCCGGGGAGGAGAAAGACAGATTTACCTTCGCTCGATCGACGAGATCGAAGCTCGTCCATTCGTCGACGGATCCGATCCGTTCTTCTCGCCCGACAGCCAATGGCTCGGATACCGGTCGGGTGGTCGGATTTGGAAAATCCCTGTGACGGGAGGCATGCCGATCCCGATCTGTGACGCGCCAAGGGTACGCGGTGCGAGCTGGGGAGAGGACGGCACGATCCTCTTCTCGGCCGGGAAAGGTCTGCTCCGCGTCGACGAGAATGGAAGCGAGCCCGAGATCGTCACGGACCCGGAAACCGATTCGACTGGAATCCGGCACTACTGGCCGCAATACCTTCCCGGTGGCAAAGCGGCGCTGATGACGATTCATAAGGGCGTCACGGAGCGTAACCGGGAGCTCGCCGTGGTGACACTCGACACCGGTGAAATCCGCACCCTCGTGACAGGCGGTACGTCCCTGCGTTTTACTCCGAACGGTTATCTGCTGTTCAACCGGTACGGAACTCTCCATGCGGCGCCATTCGACCTGGAAGATCTCGAGATCACCGGTGAGATCAGGCCGGTTCTCGAAGACATCTACTACTATCCTGGAAGCGGCTTCACCGCGGCGGAGCTGAGCAGGGACGGCGCGCTCAGCTACATCCCCGGGGCACCCGGCCTGCGAGATGCTGAGCTCGTCTGGATCGACCGGGCTGGAGTGGTGGAGCCCGCTGACGAATCGAGCCGACCTTTCGGGGCACTCACCTTCTCCCCGGATGGACGGTACCTTGCCGCAAACATCCGCGAGGATCTCTCCGAGTCACGAGTTCACATTCAGGATCTCCGCACCGGAGGCTGGCGCTCGCTTCCGGGCCGTGTGGCTTCGAGCCGACTTGTTTGGTCTTCGGAAGGTAAATGGATTTATACGAGTGCAATCAGGAACGGACGCCCTCAGGTGGCTAGGATTGCAGCGGACAGGACAACTCCACCCGAGCCTGTAACACCCGGCGACTTACCCCACTGGGAGTATGTAAATTCAGTTGCACCTGACGGACGGCTCTTGTACCAGAAGCAGGTCGCGGCTGCCCAATGGGATCTCTATCTGATTGAACCGGATGGTAAAGGACGGCCGGAACCATTTCTCGCCACCCCGGCGCTGGAGGCAATGGGAAACTTCTCTCCCGAGGGACGGTGGGTGGCATACGAATCCTTCGAAACCGGATCTCGCGAGATCCACGTCCGCCCGTATCCGGAGGGGGCACCGAGGATCACGATCACCACCGAGGGAGGATCCGTGCCGTTTTGGAATCCGAACGGCGAAGAGCTCTTCTACCGCTGCGGCAAGACGGCTTATTGTGTCGTGCCTGTTGAGACTGAACCGACCTTCTCGGCCGGAGAGCCTCGTATTCTCTTCGAGGCGGACTTTCTCCCTCGTCACTGGCAAACCAGTATCGACGTCGCCCCCGACGGCGAGCGATTCCTGGTCATCAGGCCCGCCCCCGAGGAGGTCCCGGAACGGAAGATCGTCTACATCCCGAACTGGGTCCACGAGCTCGACCGGATCTACAAGGAGGGCGGCATCCGGTGAAGTTGTCGAGGGGCGCCTGACTGTTCCGAATCCTTCACGTGAAGCACAGGCCTGCGGGCCGTCTCCACGAGCTCGGGCCGGTCGACGTTGCGCTGGGGTGATGGATGCTCGGTCGAGCATGGCTCTGTTCAGAGCATAGAGGGTCACATTCGTTATTGGGTTCAGTCGCGCGAAAGAGGGGCTCCTCCGAAGGACGCTCATCGTCGCTGTAACGCAACGAGGTCAGGTCGAACGCTCAGCCGGATTCGAGGAGTCTGAGCTGCCAGATGTCCTGGTCGTTGCGATGGAGAATCGGCGCGATCGCGAGCCGCCCGGTCGGTCCGATGCTCTTTTCGAGATAACGGAGCTCTTCGAGCTTCGCATCGATGATGGCGTCCCTCCGAATCTCGAAGCCGTTCTCGCGCATCATCAGGATTCCCTTGGCCCGCAGGGAGAGCTCGGCGTAGAGGCGGAGATAACAGAGCATGTCCGCGAGAATCTCTCCCGGAAATCGTTCGCGAAGAGACTGAAGATAGGAGCCGACGCGCGATTCGCTGAAATACCCGGAGTGGAGCAGCTCGAGGAGCTCGCTGTCGATATCGAATCCTTTACCGAGCCAGGCCTGGAGGAACCGCTCGCTCTGGGCAAATACGACGATCACGATGGAGGGTAGCGCGATCATCACGAGAGCCGTCGACATCAGCGGTGAGATGAGAAAGTGGTTGAATCCGGAGTGGATCGCTACCGCGACGAGTAGCCCCGGTATCGTATCTGCGAGCTTCTCCCGGCCTCGTCTCTCTGCCAGCAGTTGTGCGAGCATGGCGAATGTCGCGGTCGTCCCGCCGTGCATCACCGCCGTACCGAATCCTCGCACGACCCACAGCGCAGTCGCAGATTCGGGCAGAGCCGTGAGGTAGTAGAGATTTTCCAGCAGCGCGAACCCGGTCCCGATCGCAAAGCCGTAGATCGCGGCGTCGACCAGGAAGCCGATCCTCTTCATGCGGAGAAGCAACACGATCGGAACCGCCTTGAAGATCTCTTCGACCAGAGGGGCGGCGAACCGTGTCACCAGCCTCTCTTCGATCCCGAAAAGCGGCAAGATCGTCACGTTGACGCCGTAGCTGACGATGGCGGCGGCGCATCCCGCGAGGATCGTGCCGATGATGTTGCGAAACCGGACGAGCTTGTAACTGTCGAGATAGACGAGGCTGGCCAGAAAGAGACAGACGGGGAGAAGTCCGAGGGCTGTCCTCATACGGATATCCTCGCCGGTCTCACGATGACCGTCAGCGGAGAAGCTTCAGTGACGCCATGAACTCGTCGGACGTATCGTCTCCTCTCTCCGCGACCGCATAACCGAACGAGAATGTCGCGTCGAGGTTTGAGAACATGACCAGAGAAACATCGACCTGCGCGCCGATGTTGCCGAGCGTGTCGCGCAGTTCGCTCTCGTCGAAGTTCGTGACGAGCCCGGAGGTGAAGAGCGCCGCCCGCGCCCAGCGGGCGTAGAGTCCCGGAACGCCGACGCGCTCGAACCGGACAGGGGGAAGTGTCAGCTCCAGCGTCACCTTCCCCCAAGTCGCCGCACCCGCCTCGTTGAGCTCGAGCCCCGGGAAGGCGTAGAAATTCCGGTAGCGCCGTACCGGACGATCATCGACCCAGTTGTTACCGAATCCGCCGAAGAAGAAGTTCGCGAATGCGTTGTCTCGATCGCCGAATGATGTTCCCGCCGAGGATCGAATCCAGAGTGACGTATGGTCGATCGGGAGGAGAAACCCGTAATCGAAAATGCCGTGGACCTTCGTAAAGAGCTCGTCGTTGACCCAGCTTGTTCCCCCCTGGAGTGCCCACTGGGTCCCCCGTTCGTAGTCGACGGCACCGATCGTTCTCTTCAGATTTCTGTAGTTGAGCTGAGCATCGAAGGTGGCAAACTCATCGAACGGCGCACTGACGTTCTGATACTCGGGGAGCGTGTCGATCCCTCCGTACCAGGAACCGGTCAGCGTGTAATCGAGAACGCGCGGCCGTTCGTAGATGAGGTAGTTGCCGTGAGCGAGTGAGGCGGAGTAGCCTTTCCGGCTCGTCTTTGTCGGCCCGAAGAGATCGTAGAAATCGGTGTCGTTGTAGCGGAGTCGTGCCTTCCACGGCGCGTGGTCCCAGCTCGCGGAGAAATGAAACATCTCCTCGTCGTCGAGGTCGTGCTCGGGTGAGACAGCGACCGTGGCATCGATCATGTGCAGGCCGAGGGGATCGGCGAAGTTGAACCTGAGGCCGACGGCCACCGAGTCCTTATATCCCTCGACGATGGGGTAGACCGAGGTGAGCCCGACTGACTCGAACGGTTTGTACTCTCCCGTGTAGGTCGTCACCTCGCGAAGATCGACGTCGGCGGGTGACCCTGCCATCCACTCTTCGAGTTGTGGGTGACGGTTGATCACCTCCTGCCCGAGGTAGCGGATCGCGTTGACATCCTCGGTGACCTCGATCGGTATCGACACCGGCACGAAACCCTCCGCGGTGTAACGGAACGCGATCAGCTCGTCATCGGAGATCGGCAGGGGACGAACCAGGCCGGTCTCGGCGTTGGAGAGCGCTTCGATCTCGCCACTCTCGAAGTCGTAGCGGAAGATATTCGACACACCGGTGTAGTAAGAGGTGCCGTAGAGGTAGCGGTCGTCTGGAGAGAAGACGAAGTTTGCCGGTGTATTGTTCTCGAACTCGTAGAGAATGTCGTACGAGCTGTCGCCGGAGAGAAGACGCTCGATGTCGAGCCGGACCAGCTGCTGTCGTCCGCTGATGTCGATCATGGAGCAGGTGAGGGTCTTCCCGTCGTTCGAGATGGCGAGATCGAAGATGTCCCGCCCGTAATCGAGCGTCAGGATCGTGTTCCACCCGTCCCACGGTGGAGGGATCCGCACGAGGGTAGAGAGGCCGTTGTGATGCTGAACGGCCCATATCGACTGGTCCTTCGGATGGACGACCAGGTCGCCGATGCGCGCGTCTTTCAGCAGCTGGCTCGACTTGCCGGTCTCGATGTCGACGACCTCGAGGTCGCGCCACCCACCCGAGTTGTCGCTGGTGTAGAAGAGCTTGCCGCTCTGCGGATCCCAGGCGAGGGAGGTGACGTAGTAAAGGGCAGGGGAGTCGACTTCGGTGATGTTGCGCAACTCTCCTGTCTCGATGTCGAGAGCGACGATCCTCGCCGGCTCGGCGGGTCGGGTGATCGCTACATAGAGCTCGTTGCGCTCCGGATCGTAGTGAGAGCGTGAAACGGAGCCGAGTGTTTCCGGGTGGAGTGGCTCGCCACGGGTGACCGGATATTCGTGGATCCGCTCGAGATTATCGCGTTGCCATCCAGCTTCCCACGCGATCCATCGCGACCACTCATCGTCGAGAGATCTCCCGTACACCTTCTCGAACTGAGCGGCGAAGTATCGCTCGCTTCCTTCCGATCGATCGAACCACTCGAGGAGTTTCTCCGGGCCGTACTGAGCAGCGAGCCAGGTTACGAAGCGTGTCCCGTAGAGATACGAGTTCTGGCCGACCTGAAAATCGATCGTCGTGCCTTCCGACTCGAGGCCGACGATGTCGTAAAAGTACGCATCCTCGAGGGCCATCGTCCTGAAGACCATCTCGTCGTAGCCGCCGAGCACTCGGCCGATTCCCCCCGCCATCCACGTCTCGAGAAAGACGGCGATGCCCTCGTGGTACCAGCGTGGGGAGTACCAACGGGGGCTCGTGAGGTAGCTGTAGAACATCGAGATCGGATTCTCTGCGATCGGCGTGACCTTTCCGCGGAAGAGACTGCGCCAGAACTCATCCTGAGGAGCCGCCTTGTCGGTGGCGACGACGTGGACGAGCTCGTGGTGCATCAGCCAGTTCATCCGCTCGTTTGCGGGCATCGTCTCATAGACGTAATCGAAGGGCTCGATTCCGATACTGAGGTAATTCCAGGGTACGGTCGAGGTCCCGCCGTGGCCGAAGTCGCCGAAATCCTGCATCAGCAGCACCACTTCCTCCGAGGGGGTGTAATCGAACAGCTCGCGGTGGAAGCGGAGGGAGTTCTCGAACGAGCGAGCGAGATGGTAGGTGAGATACTCGTGCTCGGGAGTGTAGTAGATGAGGTTCAGGAATTCGGTCTGCCGCGAATAGAGCTTCTGGTCGGCACCGGCCGGAAGGCAGACGACTGCCATCACGATCGCGGCGATTGCCCGTTTGACTTCCATCAAAACCTCCTCGGATCGCGATCCGGTATCGATTACATCGTAAACGAAAAATGAAAAACGCCGCGGACCGGGAGTGGGCCGCGGCGCTTTCACAGGCTTCAAGCAGCCTTCTCTGTTACTGTGCGAACCTCGACTGGAGAGTGTCTGCGCGGTTGCTCAGCTGCGAAATACGGGACTGCAGCTGATCGCGATTTTGAACCATCTGGCGATTCTGCAGAAGCTGTCTGTCGGCGAGCATCGTGCTCAGGTTCGACAGATACTGCGGGAAGGTCCGGTCCGCCAGCTGGCGATGCTCGAGCATTCTTGACTGCAGCTCCGAGCCTCTCGCTTCGAGCATTCTTGACTGCAGCTGGCTTCTCTGTGCGAGATGCCTGTCGATCGCTCCGAGCTGCGCCTCGATACTGGCGAGCATACGGCTCTCGAGCGCCGAGACACGGTTACTGAGCTGCGCCTCGAAACTGCCGAGCTGTGCTTCGAACGACTGGAGGGCAGCGCGATTCTCGACCTGATTGGCCTGGTTGGCCAGCTGCCTGTTGGCGAGCGCGATCGAGTCACTGATGCTGGCGAGTTGTTTCGAAGCGAGCATCCGGTTCTGGAGGTGGAGGTCCATGTTCGCGAGCGCACGGCTCTCGAGCATGGAGGCACGCTCGGCCAGAGTGATCACGGAGCTTTCGAGCGCCGAGATCCGGTTCGCGAGAGCTGAACGGTCTGCCAGCTGCTCACGCGACTCGAGAGCCTGAATGAAGGAGCCGAGCTGAGCCGAGATGTTCTCCAGCATTGACATCTGGTCCGACATCGCTCCCAGGTAGTTCACCCGGTGCGCGAGGAAATTCTCCCGGTTCGCCATGAACGCGGGGAAGCGGGCAGCGAGCGCCTCGCGTGCTGCCAGCTGCCGCTCCATCGACTGAAGCTCGACCGTGGCGTTCTGGAGGAAACGACTCTCGAGCTGCTCTCGATTTGCGAGCTGCGCGCTGATGTTGGCGAGCTGCGCTTCGATCTGATCGATCCCGTGCGATGCGAGGAACCTGTTCGCGAGCTGAGAAGCAAAGCTCTCGAGCTGCACACCGAAGTCTGCCATCTCACTCGAGCTGAGCTGCTGGCGGTTCTCGAGCGCGGCGATTCGGCTCGCGAGCTCGGCTCGGAAGCTCTCGAGCGCGGCGATGTCGACGTTGCCCTTCAGCGCATCGCGCTGCTGGAGGATCATATCCATCGAGGCCAACGAATGACGAATATTGGCGAGAGCGCGATTCTGAAGCGCTTGGACGTGACTCGCGAGCTGCGTTTCCGCGCTGGCGAGCGCGGGACGAATGTTTGCGAGATCCGTCCCTTCACGATGCTGCATGACCACATTGGCGAGATCCGCCTGGATGTTGTCGAGAGTGGCGGCATCGTCCAGATAGCCGGCGTAGACGACCTGCTCGGCTTCACGTTCGAGCTCGTCACCGAGGATGACGTCCTCGTCACCGATCTGCTGCTGACGGTGCTTCTCCACTGCTCCGATCGCCCCGGCTGCATCCTCAGAGGTGAACGGAGGTGAAGGCCTGAATACGGCGAGAGCGATGACAGCCAATACAGCTACCGCCGCAAGTCCAACCAAAAACAGCGATCTTCTTTTCATGAGTTCCTCCTCGGTTTAAATGTTCCCTGGTGCTGGCTTCTGTTCTTCAATTACAGTTCACTGGGTAGAAAGTTGGTTTTCGCGCCTCGGGTCGCCGAGTCGAATTTGTTCGGTGACCGATTCGCCGTTGCGCGAGACGATCTCGATGTCAATGCCAGGGCTCGGACGCTCGAGATCGACGAGAAAGAGAGTCACTTCGACCCTCCGGGCGGCGGCGATTCGCGCCAGCCCCGGTTCGAGAGAGAGAGAGTCGACAAAGGAATCGTCGCGGCTGAAGCCCGCGAGACCGAGCTCACTCGCGTCGTAATGGATCTCGATTCCGGCCTTCTGACGGAGTGTCAGATCGAGCGCGATAGCGACGATCTCGCCCGACCGCGTTGCTTCGACACTCCCTTCGAGAGCGCTGTTCTCGATCATTCTGTTGTCGATGAGCTCCCATTCCTGCGTCGCTAGATGCGCTTGCATCGCACCCGTAGCATCGGTCGGGCTTATCGCAGGCGCGCTGGCATTGAAGAGCACGGGACCGAGAAGCAGGCCGACAATGAGACCCGCCGCGAGCGCCCAGGCGTAACGGAAAAAGCGACGGCGCTTCTCGGCGGCGAACGGAATCGGAGCCGGTCTCACCGCGGTGACACTGCCTGAATTCGACCTGATACGGGCCACGACTTCCTCCCGGAAGCCGGCAGGGGGCTCTTCCAATTCGATCTCATCGAGCTTTCCGGAGATCTCCCGCATCTGAGCTCGCAGTTTCGCCGCCTCGGGGTCGCTTTGGACCCGACGACGCAGCTCGGTCTCTTCTTCAGGCGAGATCGCGCCGTCGATCTCCAGATTGACCAGCTCGAATAGTCGTTCATCCGTCATTTTTCGTTTATCCAGCCTTTCCCGACGAGCAGCCTGCGCAGTTGACGGCGTCCGTCGAAGAGCCGCGATTTGACGGTTTTCTCGGGGATGTCGAGAATCCGGGCCATCTCCCGGTAGCTGAGATTAAAAAAGTGGCGCAGCAGTATGACCGCGCGGTAGTCCTGCCCGAGCTCGTCGAGAGCGCTGTGCACCTGCCGTCCTGTTTCGGAGGCCTCGTAGGCGCGGGCAGGATCGGGTCTGTTCGTCGGCAGCTGAGCCGGAAGATCGCTCTGCGGCCGGGGCTTGCCGAGAAAATTGATCGATTCGTTGATCGCAATCCGGTAGATCCAGCTGAAGAAGTTTCTCTCCGGATCGAACTGCCTCAGATTCTCGAAAGCTTTGACGAAGACGTCCTGCGATATCTCTTTGGCGTCCTCGTAGCTCCTGACCATTCGAAGGACCACATTGAAGACCGGTCCCTGGTATCTGTCTACGAGTAAGCCGAATGCTTCCACGTCGCCCTCCATACAGCGAGAGATGACTTCATGATCATCCTCACTCACGAAATACCGGGCGGGGTTGCGAAAAGTTGGTGAATCATTCGAGGATCATTCGATTTTGAAGATCTGATCGAATCCCGAGAAGTGGAAGATGTCGCGGATATGGCTACTGACATTGACGAGCCGCAACTCGTGGCCCTGCTCGCCGAGCCGTTTCTGCGCCGCGAGGAGAACCCCGAGTCCGGCACTGGAGATGTACTCGAGACCGGAGAAGTCGAGCACCCGGCTCTCCGTTGTCTTGGCGAGGTGGGGCTTCGCTTTGTCGACCTGCGCCGCATCGAGTCGGCCCTCAAACCGGAGCGTACCATTTGCATCTTCAGTGATTTCAAACATATCTAGGCTATTGACTTGACCATAGTGATGGTACCTTCCCGGCCGTTGAATGTGTAATCTACCCGGTCCATCACTTTCCGGATCAGGTGAATCCCGAGTCCACCGGGAGTGCGTTCCGAGACGGGCAGAGTGACATCGACTGCTCCCGCCTGTTCGAAATCGAACTCGTCCGCATCGAAGTCGGTAAGGGAGATGACGAGCTCGTCCTCCTCCCTCTCGAGAGTGACGAGGATGTCTCCCTCACCGTCCGGGTTGTACCTGACCATGTTCGTAAAAGCTTCCTCGAGTGCGAGATCGACTGCATGGCGATGCTGCGGTTCGAGATTCTCGGCCTCGAAAAAACGCTCGATAAATCGGACGATCTGCTCGATGGCGCCGATTTGTCGCTTGAACCTGGCTCTCATTTCTCTACCGTTTGTCCGAAGAGATGAAAAAATAGTATGCCCGGCTCGCGGCAGGGGTCAATCACGCTGGTGCGACACTAAATCGCAATCTGAGGCCCTCACTGGTTGAATGTGACGCAATGATGGAAACTCAGTCCGTACGCTGTACACACACGATGGCAATGTCGTCCGACTGGGAAGCGCCGCCGGCGAACTCGGTGGCGGCCCTGACCGATTCGAGGGCGATCTCTCGAGGATCTTCCGACTGGCGCCGCTCGAGCGTTTCGATGAGCCGCCCGACCTCGAACAGTTCGTATTCAGCGTTGGCAGCTTCGGTGATGCCGTCGGTGTAGAGAAAGAGTGTTCCACCTTTCGGCATCTCGAGCTCTCCCTCGGTGTACACATACGATCCGAGGACTCCGAGAGCGACTCCGGGATTGGTCTCGATCTGTGTCACCTGATCGGCGGCGATCAGGATCGGTGGATTATGACCTCCGTTGCAATAGGAGACTTTTCCGGTCGCCGGGTCGACCAGAGCGCAGAAGGCCGTCACGAACATCGAGGGGTCGGTTTTGGCGGCGAGCATGCGATTGAGGTCCGTGAGGATCCGCGAAGGGGAGTGGTCGTACAGAGCCATGGTGTAGAACGAGGCCGCCACACCCGCCATCACGAGTGCGGCTGTGATCCCTTTTCCGCTCACGTCGGCGATGATCACGTAGATTCGTCCGTCGGGGCGGACGACGAAATCGTAATAGTCCCCACCGACCGTCCGGCACGGCTGGTTGTAGCTGGCAAAGATGAACCCTTCAACTTCTGGAGTCGTCGATGGAAGGAGACGGCTTTGGATCAGGAAAGCGGTCTCCAGCTCCTTTTCCATTCGCTGCTTCGCCTCGACCTCCTCACGAAGGAGTGTCGTTTCCAGCTTTCTGGCTGCAATTCGTGCGACCTGAGCGGCGAGCGCGACGTCCTCCTCCGTGATCAGTCGCTGTGTCAGCTTGTAATCGATGTAGAGGATCCCGGTCACCTCGTCGCGGACGATGATCGGTGCGCAGAGAGCCGCCCGAATGCTCTGCCCCGCAATCGACTTCGCCGCGGCGAGATCGGAGAAGTCGGAGTCGTCGGCGAAGGATACGGCTCTCCGCTTTTCCACGACTTCATTCAGCAGGGTCCTGCTGATCCGCAGATCGGCGTCTTCTTCATCACTGCTCCGCCGGACCCTGACGTCAGTGAATGTTTCCCGGTCTGGTGCGAGAACACCGAGGGCGACCCGTGTAGGAGTGAAGAGCTCCATCACCTTGTCGACGATGAAATCGAAGAGCTCTTCCATCGGCTTCTCTTCGAGCAGTTCCATCGCGAGACGGTTGAGGAGATTGAGCCGCTCTGTCTGCCGGTCTTCAGAGCGCTTCTTGGTAGAGGCGTCGATGGCGGGGAGAGAGAGGTTGATGGTGGAGGAGGGGAGATCGGGAGTGATCGTCAGACGGCTCGGGGGAGCGGTCTCTCCTTCGTCGACCATGATGATCTCGTTCTCCCCGATCGTGATCCGGTCTCGTGGGGTGACCGGTATCAGGCTCTCGACTCTGTGACCATTCAGGTACGTGCCATTGGCACTCCCTTTATCTGAGACGAACCAGGCGTCTCCTTTCCGCGTGAGCTGAGCATGCTGCCGGGAGAGGTACCGGTCCGGGATCTGAATCGTGCACGACTCCGCCCGGCCGATCGTCACGACATCGTCGGTGAGTGCGTAATCCGTCGCCGCGACGTTGGGGCGGCAGACCCTCAGCTTGAGAACATTTTCGGAAACCGCCATCGGATTCCCCGCGTCTATCCGTCCAAAACCGGAGCTTAAAAGAATAGCGGACCCGGGCATGGATGTGCTAGTTGAAAAAGGCGACGACCGAAAAATGAAGGTCCCCTCATTTGCTTTGCTGAGCGATTCTTCGGCGGAGGACGGAATGAAGTGCCAAGGAGCATGGATGAGCCTATCCCTCCTTCGTCGGATCTTCGCGGGGTAAAATCACCCCTTGGCTCCGGAGGTACTTTCCCACTATAGGATCGACCGCAAGCTGGGGCAGGGCGGGATGGGGGAGGTCTACCTTGCCGAGGATCTCGTTCTCGGTCGAAAGGTGGCGATCAAACTGCTGTCAGAGGCAAGTCGATTCCAGGAGAACGCGATTCGCCGCTTCCGGGGGGAGGCGCGTGCGATCTCTGCCCTGAATCATCCGAACATCGTGATCATTCACGAGATCGGGGAGGACCAGGGTCAGTTGTTCATCGTCACCGAGCTTATCAAAGGAAAGACTCTGCGACAGATCATCGGGCACTCCCAGGAGCTCGCCGAGATTCTCGACATCGCCGTCGAGATCGCCGCGGCGCTGCAGGGAGCCCATGAAGCAGGCGTCATCCACCGCGACGTCAAACCGGAAAATATCATGGTCAACGAGTACGGAGTAGTGAAGCTGCTCGATTTCGGGCTGGCCAAGCTCACAGCCGACGATACCCAGCAGCCGGAGACGGGGATCGTGCTCGGAACGCTTCCGTACATGGCTCCGGAGCAGATCAGGGCCGAGCTGGTGGATGAGCGATGCGACGTCTTCAGCCTCGGAGTGATCATCTACGAGATGATTTGTCGCCGCCGCCCATTCGATCACGGCAGCTCCGAGGCGCTGATCAACACGATTCTCGGAAGCGAGCCGGACCAGCGCTGTCTTCTCCCGCTTCCCGGCGAGCTCCGGCGTCTTATCGTGCAGATGCTCTCGAAATCACGCTTCGAACGTCCCTCCAGCGAGGCAGTCGCACACCAGTTGCGGGCGATTCGCACGATTCTGCATCAACCGGCCCCTCCCCACGATGACGACGTCACACTGGAGCTGCACCGTAACGTTCCGGAGGAGGTGCCACATAATCTTCCTCCTGTCGAGGGCCCGCTCTACGGCCGGGACGAGGAGTTGCGCTCCATTCGAGCGATGCTCGAATCGTCCGAGATCCGTCTCATCACACTCACCGGCAGTGGCGGATGCGGGAAGACGCGCCTGGCACTGGAGATCGGGCACCAGTTGCGCGGCAGCTTCCGGAATGGCGTCTATTTCGTTCACCTCGATACTGTGGACGATCCAGATCTGGTTCCCGCGGCCATCGGCCGCGCCATCGGCATCAGGGAGAGCGAGGGCAAAAGCATCGAAGATCTCCTGATGCTGGAGCTCAGGAACAGTAAGACACTGCTCATTCTCGACAATTTCGAGCACCTGACAGAGGCGTCGATCTTCATTTCGACTCTTCTCACCGCGTCCGAGAGGTTGAAAATTCTCGTCACTAGCCGCGCTCCTACGCGCACACGCTGGGAGCAGGAGTTTCCGCTGGAAACGCTGGCGGTCCCAGCTCTCTCGGATCCCTTCCGGCAGCTCTCCGAGAGTCCCGCCATTCGATTGTTCGTCAGACACGCCGTGCGAACGATGCCGGCGTTCGAGCTCTCGGTCGAGAATGCTTCGGCCGTCGCCGAGATCTGCCGTGCACTGGAAGGAATGCCGCTGGCAATCGAGCTCGCTGCAGCGCGTGTAAAAGTCCTCTCGCCACGGGCGATCGCCGATCGACTCGGAAGTCCTCTTTCCCTTCTCACGGGGGGAGCGAGGGATCTGCCTGAACGTCAGCAGACCTTGAGAGCGACGATTGAATGGAGTGTCCGTCTTCTGACCGACGAGGAGCGACGCTACTTCAGGGTTCTCTCCGTCTTTCCGGGAGGGTGCGGGATCGAGGCCGCGGAATCGATCGGGGAGAGGACCGAGGAGGGGGATGTGCTCGAAATGCTGGGAGCCTTGGTGGACAAAAGTCTTCTGCGGCAGTATCCCGACGCGGACGGGGCGGTACGGTTCACGATGTTCGAGACGATTCGCAGCTTCGCCTCGGAAATGCTGGAAGAAAGTGGAGAGGCCGAATGGGTGCGCGATCACCATGCGAAGTTTTATGCCGGGTACGCCGAAGAGTCGGACCCGCATCTGATCGGCCCGACGCAGGCGGTGGCACTGAAGCGTCTCGAGACCGAGCACGCGAACCTGCGATCCGCCATCACGTGGTGCATTCAACGGGACGACACCGATACCGCTCTCCGGCTGGCCGGCTCACTTTGGCGCTTCTGGAATCTCACGGGGCGATTGAGCGAAGGACGTGCACTACTCGCGAAAATCGTCGACAGCGAAGAGGGCCGGGCTGCTCTCCGAATGCGCGCGTTCTACGGCGCCGGGGTCCTTGCGGATTCGCAGGGAGACTTCGAAGAGGCACAGCGCCACTTTTCCCGTATGCTCGAGCTCGCGCAGGTTGAAGGGAGCGAATGGGGTGTTGCGAATGCGACCAATAACCTCGGGATCGTCGCACTTCGTCGTGGCGATCTGTCTGCTGCCGAATCAGCGTTGGAGAAGGGGTTTCAGGCATGGAGTGAACTGGGAAACGATATGGCCGCGGCGCTCAGTCTCCAGAACCTGGGTAACGTCGCACGCGAGGCGGAGGATCTCCCGCTCGCAAAGCGACGGTACGACGAAGCTCTGGCCGGGTTCCGGCGTCTCGGGGATAAACGTGGAGAGGCATGGTCGCTCGACCTGATCGGCGACATCGAACGGCGGTGCGGAAACTTATCGGAAGCGCGGGAGCTGCTCGAGGAAAGTCTCGAATCGTTCATCGGGATCAACGATCACTGGGCGGTTGCTTCAGTCATGGCGGATCTCGGCAACGTGAATCGAGAGATGGGCGAGCTCGAGGAAGCGCGCGCTCTTCTCGAGGAGAGCCTGCTCATCTTTCGTGAGGTTTCCGATCTGAAGAGCTGCGCCGGCGTTCTCGACATGATTGCGGTGCTCTCCGGCGTAGCTGGGGAGCACGAAAGGACAGTGACGATCGCGGCTGCCGCCGTTGCGATTCGGCGTTCCATCGGTGCTCTCGCACCCACCAACCGGGGTAGTCTCGATGAGTATCTCATCGAGGCGCGCGAGCATATCGGGGATGCCGCAGCCGACGAAGCATGGCGACGAGGTTCAGAGCTCTCACTCGAGCAGACGATCCGTTATGCAGAGACCGGTTCCGGTCTATAATGGGGAATCGCTTTTACGGAGGTCGAAAATGGCGCGGTACATGGTGACCCGAACGCTACCGCCACTCTCGGAGGAACAGCTGAAAGAGGTCGGCAGGAAAGTGGTCGAGGCATGCAACGAGATCGAGGGGATGGAGTGGGTGCGCAGCCACATCACCTCGGATGGCAAGCATTCATTCTGCGAATTCATTGCACCATCAGCCGAAGCGTGTCGCGCGCACGCTAAGCGGGCAGGACTGCCTGTGGACGATGTCCACCCGATCGGCGGACAGATCGGCCCGAAAAGTGAAGCCTGACTGACGTTGAATGGGCGGATCGTCCCGAACCACCCGGCCGATCGTCCCGAACCACCCGGCCGATCGTCACGACATCGTCGGTCAGTGCGTAATCCGTCGCCGCGACGTTGGGGCGGCAGACCCTCAGCTTGAGAACATTTTCGGAAACCGCCATCGGATTCCCCGCGTCTATCCGTCCAAAACCGGCGCTTAAAAGAATAGCGGACTTCGGGCTGGAGGGCGAGGGCATCGGCTTACATACATGGAGCCTTCTTTCGCGGCAGGAAGAGCCATAACGGATTCACGATACGAACTGACCTTCAGTGCCGCGAGCTTCTGGGAAATCACGATCAAGAGCTCGCTGGGGCGAGACGAGTTCCGGGTCGAGCCCCGGCTTCTCCGCCGGGGTCTGCTGGACAACGGCTATATCGAGCAGTCGAACTCCCTGGAGCGATCCACCGCCCAATGTACCGGAACATCGACCGTTTCCGGACTCGAGCAGGCGCCCGATCTTCCGCGATCGGGTCTTCGTTTGATGATCCCCGAGCGGCTTGATATGGTCGAAGAAACAGCGCAGGGAGGAATCCTCGTGAATCGTCGATCGATCAATGGTTTTCGGCCGCGGGCTGCATCTGAGCGGAGCGGGGGGCTGTTCTCACGTCTTCTCATGGTGTTGTCTCCTGGTCGTAGACACCGCGTTTCCGGACGAGACGGAGATCACCCTGGAGGTCTGTCCTGCGGGGCTCGTGCAGTCTGCGAGCGAGACACCATCAATCTTTTCGAAAGGGGTAGTCGTGTCCATTCGAATCGGTTGCTTGTTCGGAGCGATTTTGTCTGTGCTCCTGGCCACTCCCGTCGTGGAGGCGGATGCTGGCCGATCACCTTCCGAGATACTGGAGCTCGAGCGGAAGGCGATTCTCGCCGCAAAGACGCTCGACGAGGTGATCCAGTACATGCCGCCCGGTTATCAGGACAAGGCGCGCGAATTGCCCGACGAAAGAAAACAGGCGGCGCTCGAGGAGTGGAAGGTGCACGTGAAACCGCTCATTTACGAAAAGTTGGTGGAAGGCGATCGCGGCGCTGTGCTTGTCGAGAATCCAGTCAGAGACAGCGTGGAGATCAAAGTCATGAAGCGTGACGGTGAGCGGTGGGTCGTCGTGCGCGAAATCGGGCACGTCACCGCGACCGCGAGTGCACGGGGAACGTTCTCGACGGAAGAGGCCGATGTGAACGTCACCTCCGCTCTCGTTATGCAGACGCACATCAATGGCATTCCTGTTCTCAGCCTCAGCAATGCGTTGCGGAATGCGCTGAACGAGGAGACCGAGGTTCCCTCGGTGATGATCCCGCTCCAGTCATGTCACGAGGCAGGCGTCTACGAATTGTCGCCGCGGAGCTCCGGAACGTGACCGGATGACGCTCGGCGAGCACATGCGGGCAGAGGGAGCCTCACCGGCCGCCGTCGAGCTGGTTCGCGACACCATGTGGTTCGGTGCCGCTGTAGAGGGTGGCTCCGCACTCTCGTCGGTCTTCTCGGATCTGGGGCTCTTCATGGGCGGCGTGCCGTTCGTCCTGACCGGAGGCAATGATCAGCTTCCCACGAAGATGGCCGACCGCCTCGGTCGCAACATCCGATACGGGGTGGAAGTCGTCGGCATCCGCGATGCCGGCGATGCGGTTGAAGTTCGTACCCGACGCGGCGATCAGTTGGACAGGCAGCAGGCCGAGCGCGTCATCTGCACGATCCCGGCGACCGTTCTCCGGACCATCGACTTCGACCCGGTGGTTCGACGAAGGAGTCACCGCGTTCGCGCCGACCGACCTCCCCATCGGGGACATCCTCAGGCAGCCATCACACGATGTCGGAGGACCTCGGAAGCGGGCGATTCTCGAAGCGCAGACCGTCGGACCGGACGCGCGGCGCCTCGCCGCGAGACCCGATTCGGAGATCATCGACGAGGTGGTTCATTACATGGAGATGGTCCATCCGGGGGTTCGTGAACATCAGGAAGGCGGAACGGTCTGGGCGTGGAGCCGCGATCCCTATGCGATGGGATGCGTCTCCTGGCCCGCTCCGGGAGATGTGCTGCGCTTCCTCGAGCCCCTGCAGCGTTCCTGGGGACGGGTGCACTTCGCCGGCGAGCACACGACCATCTTACGTTCGACGATGGAGGGGGCGATCCGTTCCGGTATCCGTGCTGCGCACGAAGTGAACGAGGCGTAATTTCGCAGATCGAATGCCTCCGGGTCAGGTCTGGTGTGGCCCCATTGTGCTGAAGGTGTGGCGCATTTCCCACTTCGCCCATTGCGCCATTTCGCCTATTTCCCGTAGCGTATGCATGGAGTGCGAAGGTTCGGACCATCGTCTAAGGAGGAGAGAAGACCATGACGACAAACTGTCCACAGTGCGAAGCACCCATCACGTTCTGGAGACATCTGAGGCAGCCGACGCCGTTCCGCTACCGATGTTCGTCCTGCAACACGAAATTTCGGCTCGAGACCCCTCGTATGAAGACGATCTTTCTCGCCGTATGTCTGCTCTTCGCCGTACTGGGAGCTACGTTCGTGATCGGCCTCCAGCAGTGGGGCGTGGGCTTCGGTATCGGCTTCGGGATAGTCATCATCGGCGTCCTGCTGGCCCTGGAAGTATGGGCGCAGCGGCTGATCACTGCCGGAGCGACATTCACGAAAATCGACGAGAAGCCGAAACGAACCGCCACCGACGCTCCCGGTGCGTAGGACCATCGGCGCGACTCTGACCGCCAAGCCCTACCCACGAGGAGCCGATCCAGATACGAGGTCGTCGGTTTTGTTGCTCGTGCGACCGGTCGAATAGTGGCGTCGAGACAGCCGGGCTGTTGAGGATGACCCGTAAGACCGAAGACCACGGGCATCATTCCGCGCGTAACCTGTTTCGGAATTCGTATTTCAGCTCGATGGCCCTGGCGACGCAGCGCAACCTGGAGCTTTCACGCCATGGACGACATCCGCCTTCGCGCGGCAGTCATCGAAGTGGCGCTGCATGGACTCGATCGGATCCAAAAAACGAAGGCCTGAACATCCCTCGGTTGAGTGCGCCTACGAGATCCCCTTCCCCCACTCCAGCACCTGGACCCTCACCTCGGCTCGTCCCGCGCTGATGAAGTCGAGCTGCTCCGCGGCGCGGCGCGAGAGGTCGAGCACAGGGCGGCTCGCCCTTTTGGGTTTGGCGAACGGACCGCGGTCGACCACGCGCACGTTCACCGACTTGTGGTTGCGAACGTTCGTCACCCGCAGAACGGTGCCGAACGGGTAGGCACGGTGCGCGGCGACCATCTGGTTCTGGCGAAACGGAATCCCGCTCGCGGTACGCCGGCCTTCGAACTTGTCGGCGTAGAACGTGGCCGTTCCGGTGATCTCTTCGAGAATCGCCGGCGAGAGCGCGTCGGCGATCGCGCCGGGGATGTCCGCCGGATTCGCGCTCGGGCGAGGCTGGGGCGGCGGTGCAGGCTCCTTTCGCAGGACCGGAAACTGGTCCTTCAGTTCCGCGAGCTTGTCGGAAGAGATCGTGCCCGTTGCCGCACTGGCTTCCGCAATGCTGTCGGCCTGGACCTCCGTCGGACCGTCACTTTCACATCCGAGCAGGGCTAGCCCGGCGGTACACACGACTGCTGCAAAAAGGCGCTTCAAGGGTCCTCCTTTGGACTAAGTTATTAAAAAGTAATACTTTCAAAGATCATTCCGAAAACGTAGGGAAGGGGGTCAACCGTCGCGGCCAGCCACTTGCTTCCTCTGGCTCGCGACGGACATCGACACGAAGGCAAGGCAATTCTACGAGCGCAACGGCTGGATCTGCTCCGGACCATATGGCGATTCCGAGCTCCGGTACGAACGACCGAATCGCTGACGGCCCGAAACTCCGTCGCACTCAAAAGCTGTCAAGGGGAGGAAATCACGTAAAGCCTCCTACCACGACTCTGGTGTTAGTTCTTTCGTGTCACTTCTCCACCAGGAATAGAAAGCACTTCTCCCGAGAAATGCATGGGAACCGAAAACGGAGGGCGTGGCCCCAATTGTTAATTGACAATTGTTGCCAGTCCCCAGGTGGTACCGGACCTGTGATGATCCGGATCTCAGATCCCGACAGATTTCGACGCTACAATCATTCCATGCTTCCGAATCTGAAGGTGCGCCGGGAGTTTCAGGATCGCTGCGCTAAATCATTCCTCCTCCTTGTCGCGGGAGTTCTGACCGCCGGCGCAGGTGCGTATTTCCTTTTCGCAGGTGACAGCGGGTTCGCTCTGCCCGTCGTTCTCGCGGGAATTGCAATCGCGGCGTGGGCAACCTATCTCCGGCGCTGCCCTGGGTGCGGGATCATGGTTACGGAATACGCGCCCCGCCAGTGCCCCGGATGTGAAACCGATCTGACACCAGTACCTGTTTCGCATCCCGATCGTGTGGACGTTCCCGCTCTGTACCGAAGGAACCGAAGGTTAGCCATCGGGTTGATGGTCGCAGCCATAGTGATCCTCGCTTCAGAGTCATTTCTCGCCTTCGGGTCTTCGGAGGCTGAGCTCAGCACCTTGCTACTGCCCGCGATCATCTCAATCATGCTGGGCATCGGTTCGGTCTTCGCCTACCGGTGTCCGGCGTGCCGCCAGATTCTGATGCGTCCTGGGAGCGGAAAAAGGATCGAACAGATGCGACTCCAGAGATTTAAGCCGGTGCCTTCCTGTCCCTTCTGCGGCATTGGCTATTAATGCCGTAAAGGTAAGTCAGGACCGAGCTGACCTCCCTTTCCGGGGGAGCACAGTGATTCAGAAGGGCAGGCAGAAGGATAGGAACCTCCGGCGGCGCGTCGATGAGGGCTTCGGTCTGCTTCCGGCAGGTGATCATTGTGGCACGCTGCGCGGGCTCATAAACTGGCTCGATGGCTGCCGAACCACCGGGAACTTTTCAGCAAATGCGTGCGAAAGTGGCCGGCGTGCTGATGCGCTTCGCGGCCTCGGGCATCGTACCCGCGCGCCTGTTTCTTCCTTCGCTGCCTGAAGAGCTTGCCCCGAAAATCGGGCGCCTGCGAATCGAGATCGTCAGCCATTGCTGGAACTACAATCAGTTTCTCGCCTACCAGCTCAGCTCGCTCGTCAACCACCCCCCGTCTGACGTGGCGGTCACTATGACTGTCTTCTATTCACCCGGAGACGAGGGGACGGCCGCGACGCTCGCATTCTTCGAGCAGATGAACGTCCCCGGCGTAACGTGGAACTGGCGCCCCCTCGACAAGTACTCGCTCTTCCGGCGAGCGATCGGGCGCAACATGGCTGCGAAGACCACCGAGGCCGACTGGATCTGGTTCACGGACTGCGACGTGATCTTTCACCAGGGGTGTCTCGATGCCCTCGGCGCGCAACTCCAGGGACGGCGCGACCGGCTGGTGTTCCCGCGAATCGAGCACTGCACGCCGCTGCTCGCCGATAACGATCCGCTGGTGTCGGCCGCAGTGGACGGACCGCGACTCGTCGAGATCGACACGAGCTTCTTCCATTCCCGGCTTCTCGACGTCGCCAAGGGTCCGGTTCAGATCACGCACGGTGATCTGGCCAGAGCCGTGGGATACTGCGAGTCGCTGAACGTCTATCAACGGCCCGAGCCGCGATGGAGCAAGGCGTGGGAGGACCGGGCTTATCGCTGGCTTCTCCGTACCGATGGAGCTCCGATCGACGTGCCGGGGGTGTACCGGATACGCCATTCGTCGAAGGGGCGGTACGGCAGGACCGGCCTTCTCCGAAAGGTGCGTGGCATGTCGAGACGTCTGCAGTCAGCGTGGCGAGACCGGCGCCTCGGTCATTAGGGAGACGAGATGAACCTGTTGGCGTATCTGAGAAAGCTCGACACGAAGCGACGCGACCGGAAGAAGAGACCCGAAATGAAAGCGTTTCGGGAAGCGGTCGAGCGGTTGAAGCCGGGCGACGTCGCAATCGACTGCGGCGCGAACGTCGGAAAGTACACGGTGGAGATGGCTCGGTCGGGAGCAACGGTCTATGCCTTCGAACCGAATCCGGCGGCCTATGAGGCGCTCGTCGCTGCCACGCGCGAATTCCCTCTCGTGAAGACGTTCCATGCGGCGGTCACGGCGACGCCCGGACCGGTACGGCTCTACCTGCACAAGTGGTCGGACGAGGATCCCGTCTACTGGTCGACCGGATCCTCGCTGATCGCACAGAAGAAAAACGTGCGGCGTGGGAAATCGATCGACGTCGAGGGGATCTCACTCTCCCGTTTCATCGTCGATCTCGACCGGCAGGTCCGGCTTCTCAAGATGGACGTCGAGGGGGCTGAGGTCGCAATCCTGAACGACCTTCTCGACCATGAGCTGCAGCATCGGATCGATGAAGCGTATGTCGAGGTCCACGACCGCAAGGTCGACGATCTCGCAGAATCGACGCGCGAACTGAAGAAACGCCTGTCGGAGCTAGGCGTCGCTCACTTCCGTCTCGACTGGCGGTAGCAGACGCTACAGGATCTCGACGTTGCGCTCGTCGACTACGAGGAACGCAGGTTCTCCCGCGATGATCTGGCGCGTCGAGGCGGATAGTGGCTCGCCGGGGATCGCATCGAGATCAGATGCGTCGGTATGCACCGTCGCATCGCGGAACCGGATCCGCTGATTCGCATTGATGTCCTTCGGCACCTCTGCGGGCTCGTCGATGAGCACGACGAAGAGCCGCTGGCCGTCCTCCTCGATCCAGAATCCGCGGTCCGTCGGTACCTCCGCGACTGTCGCTTCACCGCTGACCTGACGACCGCTCCAGGACACGGGTGAGACGCGAATGTCCGCCAGCCGGAAATCAACCACAGCGGTGTCGACCTCGCTGGCCGGTGGCGGATCGAGCGGGACAATCTCCTCGGCCACCTCGGTGTCGATCGGTTCGATCACTTCCTCACCCGTCGGCCAGAGCCAGACGAAAAGCAGGATCAGAAGTATGACGACGATTGCCGCCCACAGCCATGCGAGACCTCTTTTCGCGGGCTCCTGGTGCGGCGGTTCAGTGATGTCTCGATTTTCGATCATGACCTACCTCCTGCCCGTTGGGACGTGCAAGCACCAAACCCATTCAGTTTTCGAGACTTGCCGAACCCCTGTGCTGGCCGAAGGGGCACAGAAGGGGCATACAGCATAGAGCATAGAGCAGAGCATAGAGGGTCACACCTTCGTTATTCGGTTCAGTCGCGCGAATCTGACCGGCGAGACGATCCACGAGGAAAGCGATCCAGAAGCAGATCCTCGATTGTTGCTCATGCGAGCGTCCAAAAGTGGTGTCCAGACAGCCGGGCAGCTTCAGTATGGCGGTTGGATGAGGCCCTCGGCCGGTACGGAAAAGCGAAGGTGTGACCCCATCTCGATACGATGAAGGTCAACGACGGCCCACTCTCTGGATGTACACTTCGAGAACCATGGGCAACGGCCATGCGGGTCGAAGTCGCTTCGTGACGACGCAGTGGAGTCTCGTCCTGGCGGCCGCGGATCGAGATGGTACAGAGGCGCTGGCACGGCTCTGTTCTCTCTACTGGTACCCGGTCTTTGCGTTCGTCAGGAAACAGGTGCGATCGGCCGATGAAGCGCTCGACCTGACTCAGGGTTTCTTCGCGCGGCTTCTCGAAAAGGGTGAGCTGGGCCAGGCGGATCGAGAGCGGGGCCGCTTTCGCTCATTCCTTCTCTCTGCCTGCCGGCACTACATCTCGAATGAGCGGGAACGCAGCGGCGCGATCAAACGCGGGGGGAGTGTGACGACGATTCCGATCGACGTCGCGGAAGCGGAGGTACGTTACGCGCGAACACTGGCAACGACGGAGACGCCGGAGCGTGTTTACGAACGCCAGTGGGCGCTGACTCTGATGGATCTCGTTCTCGACAACTTGCGGGAGGAGTACGCCGCCGCAGGCAACGAGCTGGTTTTCGAGAGGCTGAGCGGTTTCCTGACCGATTCCGCGGGGACTCAGGCCGGAGCCGCACGCGATCTCGGCATGTCGCTCTCGGCGGTCAAGATGGCGGTCCATCGGATGAAGAAGCGATACCGCGAAGCACTGAGGCAGGGCGTGGCCGATACACTCGACTCTGCCGATGAGCTGGACGACGAGCTGCGGCACCTCATGAGGGCGGTCGGGGTGTGACCATCCACGTCCGTTTTCTTAAGTAGTAGGCAGGAGGGTCGAAACCATGACTCGCGAATGTCCACGCTGCAAGAACGAAATCGAGGCCGACACTGAACTGTGCCCGGTGTGTCTTTTCAATGAAGGGCTGAAGGATGAAACGGTCGAGTGCCTGAACTGCCATACCGAGCTCGGGTCCGCGGCGCGCTTCTGTCCAGAGTGCGGGACGAAGGCCTCGCCGACCGCCGCGGCCGAGACCGATCCGATTCGCGCGGCACTCGAAAAGAAGCTCGCGTCTCAATACCGGATCGTGCGGTTGCTCGGGCGAGGCGGGATGGGGTCCGTCTATCTGGCACGCGACCTGACGCTCGATCGAGAGGTCGCGATCAAGGTCGTCAACACGTCCGAGGGCTCGCAGGCGATCTACGAGCGCTTCCGGCGGGAGGCGAAGACCGCCGCGAAACTCTCCCATCCGAACCTCGTTCCCCTCTATTCATTCGGCGAGGTGTCGGGAATGCCGTACTTCGTCATGGGCTACGTCCGTGGGGAGTCGCTCGCCGATCGTCTTCGACGAGACGGGAAGTTGCCAGAAGACGAAGCGCGCCGGCTGGTCGTCGAAATCGCCGATGCGCTCGATCATGCCCATCGCCAGGGCGTGGTTCACCGCGACATCAAGCCCGACAATGTCCTCCTCGAGGATGAGTCGGGACGTGCGCTCCTGACCGACTTCGGAGTGGCCAAAGCGTCCGGACAGGGTCAGACGCTCACAAAGCTCGGTAGCGTTATCGGTACGCCGCAGTACATGTCGCCGGAACAGGCTTCCGGGAGAGCGGACATCGATGGGCGGAGCGACATCTACTCCCTCGGAGTCATGGCATGGGCGATGGTGACGGGTCGGCTGCCGTTCGACGGGAGCACCGCGGCCGACATTCTCAGGAAGCATCTGGTCGAGCAGCCGCCCGCGCTTCGTTCGATCGCGCCGGACGTGAGCGACGGCATGGCCCAGGCGATCGAGCGATGTCTGGCGAAGGAGCCGGATGGCCGATGGCCGGACGCCCGCTCACTCCGGATCGCTCTTGCAGACGACGGCGAGAGCTCCCTTCCCGATGCCCTCCGCCCCGCTGAGAGCAGCGGCGTCCCCGCACTGGCGACCACGTGGGCTCTCACCATCTTCTACGCGGCACTCATGGGAGGCGAAAAATGGGGATGTGGAGCCGGCGAAGCGTGTTGGGACAGATATTTCGTAACGGGCGGCATGCCTGTCCTCGCCCTGTCCGTCTACGCATTCTTCGTAAACCGCTTGCGGCGCGAGGGCATCTCTCCCGGCGAGTCGCAGCGCGTCATCTGGCGCGAACCGAGCTGGTGGCTCTGGTGGTATCCGCGCTCCCTTCGCAGGACAGGAAACGTATGGGACAGATTGCCCCCCACGGTCCGTTACCTCCGTTGGTCGATCGCCGCCTTCGTCGTCAATCTCCTCGCGGGGTGGACGATCTTCTCGATGATCGGATCCCAGTACGCCTCCCGCTCCCCCCAGGCAGGGTACGGTGCGGGTGCGACGATTCAGTTCACCGTCGTCACTCTGAACGTGATTGCGTGGGCCCTTTTCACGATTCTGGCGAGACGTAAACTGAGGAAGGCAAGCCTCTTCGAGGAAGACGTCAACCGCGTCATGATGTCCATTCCTCCGAGTCGCATCGGTTTCTGGGCGCGTCCCCACATCGCGGCGATCCTTGCGCCGGCCGGGCCGGAAGAGACTTCACGCCGATCCGACTCTCCCCACGATCAGATGCAGGCGATCCTGCGTCAGGCGGACGATCTGTCGGGATCTCTGCGCCCGCTGGGTGCACAGGCAGCGGTCGCCGCGCGGCAGCTCGTCACCGCGATCGATCACATCGATCGCGAGATTGCTGACCTCGCCCGCAATCTCGAGCCGGGAGAGGAAGAGAGGATTTCGGGCAAGATCGAAGCTCTCGCCGCCTCATCGACCTCCTCCGAAGCATCCGTACCGATGCTTTCGCTGCTCGAGAAGCAGCGCGAGCTGATCCAGTCCATCTCCGCGCAGATCGAGGAAGCAAGAGAGAAGCGAACCCGTCGTATTGAGATGCTTCGCATGCTGGCTCTTCACGTGACGTCGCTCCACTCCCGCCAGTCGCCGACTCCGTCCGAGCTGCGCGAGATCAGTGACACCGTGCGAGCGCTCTGCGAAAACATCGGCGAACGCATCGTTACGCTGGCTTCCACCATCCAGCGGGATGAGGAAACCATGGAGCGGAGCTGACGGCAGGGGCCTGGTGACCGGAATTGAGAGAAGGGCCAAGAGGGTCACACCTTCGTCATTCGGTTCAGTCGCGCGAATCTGACCGGCGAGCTAGCGGCCGATGTGCAGAACCTGTCCCGGTTTGGCATCCGCGAGAGCTTGTGTGACTTCAGGGATGAGAGGTGCGAGAACGTTGATGTCGTTGCTGGGCGCGAACAGCACGACGATGATGAGCGAAAGATCCCTGAGATTCTGCTGGAGCTCCAGGTTCGTATCCGAGGTGAGGAATACATCGAACTTCGGCGCCGCGAGCGAGAGAAGCATGCCGTTCGAAATCCCGGACCAGCCGACCTCGGCGACCGAGAGTGCTGAGTGCGGAGGCTTGAATTCCCGTTTCAGCCTGCGCGGCAGGCACTCATCGAGAAGAACTCGCATGCGCGAGAAGGAGCCCTTTCGCCTCTTCCAGTGCCGCGATGGCCTGCTCTCGGCTCACCGATGGAAAATCCTCGAGGAACTCGTCCAGAGAATGGCCACCCTCGAGATAGTCCACGAGGTTCCTGGCCGGTACTCTAGTCCCGGCAAACACCGGAGTACCGCTGAGGATCTCCGAATCGCACCGGATGACGCTGTGACTCATAATCTCCTCAACATTCACCTCGGAACGGGCTATTTCGCGAGGCCGTAACGTTCAGCGCTGAGCGGCTGCGGCCGACTCAGCGAAGTTGAAAGCAGAGGCATAGGGCCAAGAGGGTCACACGTCCGTCTTCGGTTCAGTCGCGCGAATCTGACCGTCGAGGGGCTCCACGAGGAAACGATCCAGAAGCAGATCCTCGATTGTCGAGCGTGCCGAAGCATCCAGACAAGAAGCGGCGTGGCAAAAACCGCTGCGCTCAGAACTTGCCGCGAATCGACAGGGAAAAGATGGGACCGATGAGTCGGTCACGACGCTCTACGAATGCGACCGAATCGGTCCGTCTTCCGTCGTAGACCGTCCGGTCCCACATACTCCTCGCATCGGCAATGTTGTCGATCGAGCCTCGGATCGTCAGGCCGTAGACATCCTTGTGCTCCAGGTAGAGGCCGACCCAGACCGGACCTTCCCACAGTCTTCCCACCTCTGTCAGCCGATAGTTCTTTTCAAAGTATGTGTAGAAAGCGCTCGCTCCCCAGGCCATATCCGTTCGCGGAACATCGTGGCGTAGAGCCAGACCGCTGTTCCGCATCACATTGTTGCTGATGGGTCGTTTCTCACCCGTGAGGGGATCTTCGACTTCACTCTCCTCGAGCTGCACGAATGCGTCGAGGCGGGCTCCAGGCCACCCGACCGAATCGAGATTGAACGTCGTGCTCGACCGAAACCCATACACGGTAGCCTGATCGATGTTGCCCGGGGCTTCTCCAGTGGGGCCGATCGGAACGTAGTCGATGATGTCGTCGATGAGTTGCCCGTAGAGGCGGAGCGTGGTCGTACCGAGGTCGCCAAGAGTCCGCACCGTCTCTATGTCGAGGTTCCAGCTCTGTTCCGGGACGAGATCGGGGTTGGCAGCGGTCTCGGTGTCATCGCGAAGGTTGACCGATGCGAGGAAGTCGTAGAAGTTGAGCTGGCCGACTCGCCTGGCGAGCTTCACGTTCAGGTCAGCCCGCGGTGAGATTTTCCAGGCTGTCGATATCTCTCCTTTCGGCCGGTAAAAACTACGCGGACCTTCTGCACTCCCGGCATCCAGTTTCGAGTATTCGGCACCGATCGAAAGTCTCAGGGCCACGTTCTCTCCCAGAGGACGGCCGTAGCTACCCATCAGTTCGTAGCGATCCTCCTCGACCTGAGCACTCGCGCCCGGAAGTGGAACCTCTTCATAGTTACCGTCGGTTCGGAGCACGAAGAGGTGTGAGAGGCTGTCGAGCTCGTTGTACGCTGCTTCGCCCGAGACCTGCCACTCCGCTCCGGCACTCTTCCAGCTGTACTCAGCCCGTCCGATCCTCTCACTCTCCTCGCCCGTTCGCGCGAAACGGCTGCCGATCATCGGCTGATCGTCGGCGAATGCAACCGTGACGTCAGTCTCACTCGGGATGCGATTTCCCGTGTAGATGCCGATCAGCTTCAGCCGGCCGGTTCCGAGGCCGAGCTCGTAGTCTCCGCCGACCTCATAGATGTCGCCTTCCTCCTCGATCATCACCCTGCGATTTCGTTCAGCCTCTCCTTCCCTGGTGCGAGTACCGGTCTCGAGATAGTCGAACATGTAGCGACGGTAGGAGACATTGAGGTTGCCGATCGATCCCCCCTCTCCCTCGTACGCGAACTTTCCGCTGATTCTCGGGTTGTCCGAGTTGCCACGCCAGCGTTCATCGCGATGCTCGAGCAGGGTGCCATCCGAGTCGTAGATGAGGGTAGGCCCGCCGGCACCGCTTCTGTTTGCCCGGTTGTCGAGCCCGATCGTGTACTCGATCGCACCGGCTTTCCCGTTCGCCGAGACATCGAAGCTTGCGAGACGAGGATCGCTGAAGTACTCGCGGACCTGGGGATAATACCCGTACTGACCACTCAGCCCGCCGGAGCGGACGATCACGTTCGCCACCTGACCCGAGAGTCCCGGGATGTCGAGCGTTGCACCGTCCATGATCTCGATCCGCTCAACGGAGTTTGCCGAGATGCGACCGAGGGCGGTGATGACGTCATTGGACTTGCCGGAGATTCGTTGACCATTGACGAGAACGTTCCCGGATGCGATCCCGAGACCCCGGTCGGAGTCTTCTTGCCGAATCGAGAAACCGGGAACACGCTGCAGCATGTCGAGCGCGGTCTGTGGTGCGTACCGCTCGAAATCGGCAGGGAGATACACCCTTTTGCCGGTGACCGCTTCCTCGGTGGTCGCCGCGGGCTGCGAAGCTGCACCCGGCGACAGTACGAGCATCAGAAGCAGGATCACTCCGACTCCGGATTTCACGAAACTCTCTCGCATTTCAATCAGCATCCTTTCAGAGCTCATCTTCGTTCTCAAAGAAGTCGTTACAGAGTGACTCGGAGCGGTTCGCTGCTTCTGCCGCAGCGCACGATGTTTTCGACGTGGCGGGTCCGGACCGATCCCAGGTCGTATCGTCCGGTTGCTGTCCTGCTTCCGAGCGCGTTTCCAGATCTATGAGGTCTTCCCTTTCCCCGCTTCTGCCAGGAACTACGTCTGATCCCGCCGCCGGTTACCGAAACCGTTCGACACGCTCGTCACGGATGATTGATTTCGGGTGGGGCTAGGGTTTACGGGGAGACCCTCATTTCCCGAGGCGCTGGTAGAGCGCACTCGGCCGCCGGGAGGGAGGGAGGACCGAGGAGACGGACGAATCGGTCTCCGCAAGGTACGTCCGGGAGAATAATAACCTCGATCGCTTCCGAATCTGAGGGTTCTGAGTGCGGGTGGGGGATAGAGGGTTACGGGGCTCACATCCCACAATGAGACGGCTGTGATGCGAGTGCGTGATCGAGCGCTGGATTGATGACATCGATCCAGGTCTGGTACCCGCGATCTGACGGATGAAACTCGTCGTCGCTGAAGAGAGTCTTGTCCTGCGCGAACAACGGCCCGGTCTTCTCGGCGATCGGGGCGAACGTAAGGTCGTAACGCTCCACTTCTTTCCTGAAGACCTTGTTCAGCACCTCGGTGCGCCATCCGGCAATACCTCGAAGCAGCCTCGGAATCCGAGGAGGAGTACTCATGGCGGCTGCGCCAGTCACCACGGTCTTCACCTCACAGTTGATCGAGATCAAATGCTCGATGATCGATCTCAGATCCCTCTCCAATGATCCCGCGCTGGTCAGCTTTATCACGTCATTTGCCCCGACATCGAGGAGCACGACGTCAGGGACGAAACCTCCCAGACGCGGGAGCTGCTTGTGGAGAACGTCGTTGGCTCGAGCACCCGATACTGAAAGGTTAGTCATGATTACCCGTCGCGACTGAGCGAGATGCCGCGATGTCGCTACGGCGATTCCCTCTTCATACGTTCCGCCCACACCCGCAGCAGTGCTGTCGCCGAGAACCAGGTATCGAATCGTCGGGTCAGAGCTCGACCCAAAGGACCGGACCTCCCGCGATACCTTGGCTCCGTCTCGAGAAGGACTGCTGGTTCCGCAGGCCGTCAGCAGGATTGCAGTCACAGACATCAGGATCGTAAGCGTGCTTCTCATCATCGGCTGATCAATGCTCGGCCGCCGCCCGGCAGCTCTTCGGTCCGCGACGCGGTTCGGCCATCGCATCGACTGCGGCTATGGCTTCCACTTGAGCTGGAACTCGATCTCCTCTTCGTCATCGGAGCGTTCGTGCTCGATCGTGAAGGTGGCTCTCGCCGGAACGTAGATCCTCTCTCCCGCGATTCGTATCTCGAATCGTTCGTCGTTCTCGAGGGCATCAGCCAGCCGACGAAGCTTGGCCACGAACTCCGCCCTGGGATACCCCTTCTCGATGTCTCGTTCTGATTTATCTGCCATTGTCGAATTTCCCCGGACCGGATTGTACCCGTTTCACTCCGAGGCTCCAGATCCCGGGATGATAAGCAATTTTGATGGTGTCGGATGGGCGGTACCGAAAAACGAAAGTCTGAACATCCCATGGCCTCTCGAGCGTTCAGTTAGCGGGCGCGGCGGGCTGACATATCTCGTACTGGTAACGCTGGATATCTTCAGCGTAGTCTATGCGTCGCATTCCGGCGCGCTCGACCACCCGCAAAGCGCTTGTGTTTGCTGGATGGACCGTGGCGGTGATTCGCTGCAAGCCAAGCTCAGCAAATCCGTAGCGAACTGCATGCTCCGCCAATTCCGTGGCCAGGCCCTGGCCCCACATTGCGCGGCCGATCAGGAAAGACAGGAACACCTCTGGCGCTGAGTCCCACCAGCTGAGCGCCAGTCCCCCGAAACCCACGACCTCCTCTGAGTCCTTTTTCACAATCGCGCCGAGGGAGAACCCATGTTCGTCCCAATGTCGTGAAAAGAACGTCAGCTTTTCTGCCGCCTCCTGAGAGGATAGAGCAACGCCGTCTCCGTAATACTTCAGAGCGTCCTCATCGGCGAACAGCTCAGAGAAAGCAGGAAGATCAGCAGGTTCAAGCCGACGGACCTGGAGACGAGGGGTTTTGATCATCCGAGAGAGCGTTGCCACTAGCGATCCCCGTTCACCGGTGCGGGCATGCCCCGAAGGAAACGCGTGCGGCGCCCGCTCGAGCGGATGTCAGCGCGTGTGTTCGATCTCGGGTGGACTGCCATGTTCCTCGAGATACTCGCGGAGTGCCTGATTCACGACAGCCGAACCGCGGAAAACCGCTGCGACGTCCGAGTCGAGAAGGATGACGTTGGTCCCACGCTGATACTCCTCATAGAACTTTCCTCTCACTCCACCTCGGAGGTCGTATTCATCTCTCATTTCGTCCGGATCAGGTTTCCTACTCGCCTTCTTCATAGACTTTTCTTTCACGCCTCGTAGCGCGTCGTGCGCTGATGATTCGAATCGTATCTCCACGGTAGGTATGAGCAACGATCACCAACCGCCTCTCGCTCGTGGTAGTGAAATAACGATACTCCGACTCCGAGTGATCAGGATCTGGAATCGTCCAGGCCAGAGGGTCCGCGAATACACTCGCGGCTTCCGAAAACATGACTTCGTGTTTGCTCTGGTTGGCGACATCCTTCTGCGGATCCCATTCGAACTCCATTCAACCGAGGAACCTCGGCGTAGCCAAAGCGCGCTAACGATCGAGGGTGAGCGGCCAGCGCACGGCCCACCAGCGTTGCAGGGATTGAGTAGCGGTCGAACGTGCGCTGGTCCTTTCGATCCGTTGGTTAGCCGCCCGTCGTCACCGCAATTGAGATCGAATCAGGAGGATAGCGAGGGCAGCGATTACGAACCACTTCAGAGATTTCACTGCCAATCGCCACTTCATGTTCTCTTCGCGCTGCTGTCGGCGACGTTCCTCTCTCTCTAATGCATCCCGATCTATTTGTTCTTTCAGCGCGTTGATGTCTGGATTAGGCCCCAGCTTTGCGACCTCCCTTTCGACTTCCTCCTGTTTCTTTTTCCTAGCCTCAGCTCCACGATTGTTGATTTCGTTTATGTGCGCATCAAGACTCGGTGGTTCGTAGGGCTCCCTTTCGGTGAAGAACAGGATCGCCACCGCTGCGACAATCACCACGACGATGCCGATCAGAGGAACCAAAGAGGAGGATTGCTTCTCAGGTGCAGGCGTGCGCGACATCACTTCCCGGCGGAGTCGCTGTTCGACCGGACTGTAGCGGCTCATGATGAGCCCACAACTACGACATTCGTCGTTCGACGGGGCGACGTTCTCGGCTCCGCATTTCGGACATTCCATCTACTTCTCCAGAGTAGTGAGGCTAACGACCCGGCGGTCACCTGCCCGGGCACGCTCGAAATATATCAAGAATGAGTAGCGGCAGCGCGTGCCCGGGTCAGGTGGACCGGCTGGTTAGGCTGCGCCTCCTTCGAGACTGCGTATGTAGGTGACTTCCGTGATGGAGGCACCGAACACGTCAACGGTCCGAGTACCGGTGAGTACGAAACCGGATTTCTCGTAAAAAGCTCGGCCAGAGGAGTTTCTCTCCGCAACGGCAACAGAGATTCGGGCGTCATGCGACTCGTACGCTGAAACCCCGGCCTCGAGCAACCGTGTTCCCACACCCTGCCTCGCGTTCTGGGGCAAGACATACATTCGCAGAAGCTCCACCTTGCCCGCTTGGGGAGGTCCGAGGTGGATGAAGCCGACCACCACCCCGTGAGCGAGGGCCACGAGGAAGACGGCGCCGTCTTCTGCCACGGCGCTCTTGATCGCCTCGGTCTCGTACCAGGCGGCGAGAGCGCGATTCTGTGTTTCCGGAGGAATGATGCCGGCGTAGGCGTTCGCCCAGCTCTCGGCGGCCACTGCGCGAATTTGCTCCACGTCCCCGAACCCGGCGGGACGTACGATCGTGTTGCTTGCCATGCGGTACCGGTGCCTCAGCGGCCTAACGACCCGAGCTCACCTGCCCGGGCACGACTCCAAAGTGTATCAAGATTGAGTAGCAGCAACGCGTGCCCGGGTCAGGTGCAGCGACTGGTTATGCGGCGGCGTCCCCATGGAACATGGGTGCGCGAGAAGTGATTTTCATTTAGGCGAGACGGTCCCAATCGTTTTGAGTCACGAGTCACCCAAAGCCGCTACCGCTCAGCGCTGAGCGGTAGCGGCCGACTCAGCGAAGTTCAAAGCAGAGCAGCAGAGCCGGAGGCCGCAGTTCGCTCGAGCGTTCAGTTGGCGGGCGCGGCGGGCTGACATATCTCGTACTGGTAACGCTGGATATCTTCAGCGTAGCCTATGCGTC